>DASSSM010000482.1:0-4729 GCA_035708425.1 Pseudolabrys sp. | reverse complement strand
GTGACGCCCGCGGCCGGCTGCGGCGTGAGCGCGAGCGAGCCGCGCTCGGCGGCGGCGAGCGCGCGCAGCATCAGATCGGCCCCGAGGCGTGACAGTGCATCGTGCAGATCGCCCGCCGTCATATCGGCGCCGATCGGCATGCGCTCCGCCATGGCCATGGCGCCGGTATCAAGTCCCTCGTCCATCTTCATAATGGTGACGCCGGATTCGGTGTCGCCGGCCATGACAGCGCGGTTGATGGGTGCGGCCCCGCGCCAGCGCGGCAACAACGATGCATGGATATTGAAGCAGCCGAGCCGCGGTGCTTCGAGGACGGATTTCGGCAGGATCAGGCCATAGGCAACCACTACGGCGGCGTCGACTTCATGTTTGCGGAACGTGGCCTGGGCTTCCTCATCTTTCAGGCTCCTCGGCGTATGAACCGCAAGCGCAAGCCGCCGCGCCTCCTGCTCCACCGGCGTGCGCTGCACGTCCATGCCGCGGCCGGCCGGCTTGGGCGCGCGCGTGTAGACCGCCGCAATCTCGTGCCCGCGCGCGGCAAGCTCGACGAGTGTCGGCACCGCGAAATCAGGTGTGCCCATGAACATCAGGCGCATTGAGGCACCATCCTGCGCGCGGCCGCGCCCGCTGTCAGCCGATATGATGCGAAGGCTCTTGGTCCTCGGAGAGCGGCTTTGCGCCTTCGGTTTTCTTTGCCGCTTTCTTGAATTTCTTCATCACCATATCGCGCTTGAGCTTGGAAATATGGTCGATGAACAGCACGCCATTGATGTGGTCGATCTCGTGCTGCAGGCAGGTGGCCAGCAGCCCGTCGGCCTCGATCTCCTGTGGCTTGAGGTCAAGATCGAGGTAATTCACCTTGACCGACTTCGGGCGTTCGACTTCCTCGTAATATTCAGGAATCGAAAGGCATCCTTCTTCATAAGTTGCCTTCTCGTCCGAAACCCAGCTTACTTCCGGATTGATGAAAACCTGTGGCTGCTTCGGCTCGTCTTTTTTCGCGAGATCCATGATGACGACGCGCTGCGGCGCGCCGATCTGGATCGCGGCAAGCCCTATGCCGGGCGCGGCGTACATTGTCTCGAACATATCGTCGATCAACGCCCGCAATGTCTTGTCGATCGTCTTCACCGGCTCGGATTTAAGCCGCAGCCGCTTGTCGGGAATAATGAGAATGTCGCGCACCGCCATGGCCGCGATGTAAGGGCAAGGGCCGATGCGGTCAATGCGCAGGTCCCCTTGAGCCACGGGCGCAACCGCTTTACCGTTCGCCGTTCGTTCGCCCGCGACACCGAATCACTGTAGAAGCGCCGAATGGACGATTTGCACTCAACCGCTAACGCGCTATTGGCCCATGCGCCGGCTCTCATGCTGGCCATTGGCACCATGGTCTCGATCGGGGTCATCGTCGTCATCGCGATACTGTTGTGGCCGCGCAAGCCGCCCCACGATCCTGCCGCCGAGCAGCGGATGGCTGATCTCAACGCGCGCGTACAGGTCATGGGCGAATTACTTGCCAAGGCGCAGTCCCAATTACAGCAAACGGTGCACGAACGCCTCGACGCAGTAACGGCTCGTCTGGGTGAGTCGATGCAGAGTTCAACCAAGCATACGGCCGAGCATCTTCAACAGTTGCATGCACGGCTGGCCGTGATCGACAACGCGCAAAAAAACATTACCGACCTGGCCTCACAAGTGACGAGCCTGCAAAATGTGCTCGCCAATAAGCAATCGCGCGGCGCCTTTGGACAGGCGCGAATGGAAATGATTATTCAGGATGGCTTGCCAAAGGATTGCTACGAATTCCAGGCAACGCTCTCCAACAAGGCACGTCCGGACTGCGTTGTGCACCTGCCTGACGGCCCTTCACTCGTTATAGACGCCAAGTTCCCGCTCGAGGCGGTGACCGCCTTTCGCGAGGCCAAAAGCGAAGAAGACCGAAAACTTGCGATCGCTCGCGTGCGTACAGATATCGCCAAGCACATTAGCGACATTGCCGAAAAATATCTGATCCCGGGTGAAACTCAGGATACGGCATTGATGTTTGTTCCGTCGGAGTCGGTTTACGCTGAGCTCTATGACGGTTTCGATGATGTCTTTCAGAAAGCTTATCGCGCCAAAGTGATAATCGTTTCGCCTTCGCTGTTGATGTTGGCGATCCAGGTGATCCAGCAGATTCGCCGAGATGCCCGCATGCGTGAGGCAGCCAGCAAGATTCTGACCGAAGTCAGTCTGCTGGTAGCCGACGTCGGTCGACTCAGAGACCGGGTCGAGAATCTGGACAAGCATTTCGGTCAGGCCAGCGCCGATATCAAACAGATCGTGATATCTGCCGACAAGATTGTGAACCGCGGCGAAAGGATCCAGGATGTCGAGTTCGGGGACGAACCCCCAAGTGCCGACATCCTCGCCGGCCCCGGCGCAACCAGGCTCGAGGCCGGCGAATAACGTTATGACCATTTCTCCGGACGCGCAGCCACGGCCGTCATGGTTCGACGCTATAGCCGTTTATCTCAAGCCGCGCGTGCTGATCGTGCTGTTCCTCGGCTTCGCCTCCGGCTTGCCGCTGGCGCTCTCAGGCTCGACGCTGTCCGTGTGGCTGACCGAGCGGGGTATCGATCTCGGCACCATCGGCCTGTTCTCTCTGGTCGGCCTGCCCTACACGTTCAAGTTCCTCTGGGCGCCGCTCACGGACGCGCTCGACGTGCCGTTTCTTTCGCGTGCACTGGGCCGCCGTCGCGGCTGGCTGGTGTTCACGCAAATCTGGCTGGTCGCCGCCATCGTGTTGCTCGGCCTTTGCGATCCGACACAATCGCTGCCGCTCGTCATCTTCGGGGCGCTGCTGGTAGCGACTGCTTCGGCGACGCAAGACATCGTCATCGACGCGTTCCGCATCGAAAGCCTGGCCCCGAGTGAACAAGGCGCCGGAATGGCCGGCTACGTCGCCGCCTACCGTATCGGCATGCTTGTTTCCGGCGCCGGGGTATTGGTGCTGGTGGCCTGGCTGGAAGCGCAGGGCGTTGCACGCGACGCAGTATGGATGTGGGGCTATATCGCGGCAGCCGCGTGCATGGTGCTCGGTATCGTGGCGACGCTGCTGGCGACCGAGCCTGATACGCCGCCGCAGGTAGTCGACCACAATCACAAGCCGATTCGCCGACTTGCCGAGACGGCGACCGGCGCCTTCGGCGAATTCCTGACGCGTGATGCGGCTATCGCCGTGCTGCTGTTCGTGGTGCTCTATAAGTTCTGCGACGCCTTTGCCGGCGCGCTAACCGCGGCCTTTGTCATCAACATCGGCTTCGACAAGGCGACCTATGCCGCCGTGGTGAAGGGCGTCGGTCTCGCCGCCGCGCTGATCGGCGGATTCGTCGGCGGGTCAATGGTGCGCGCACTACCCCTGTCCACCAGCCTGTGGATCGGCGGCTTTTTGCAGATGGCGTCGAACCTCACCTTCTCGTGGCTTGCCGTGGTCGGCGTGAGCGTGCCGGCGCTGACGGCGACCATCATCGTGGAGAATTTCACCGGTGCAATCGGCACCGTGGTGTTCGTCGCTTACCTGTCGGCGCTGTGCCGCGATCGCGCGCACACCGCCACGCAATACGCGCTGCTCACCGCGCTGGCCGCGGTCGGGCGCACCACACTTGCTTCCGGCGGCGGCTTTATCGCCGAATCTTCTGGCTGGGTGACCTTCTTCGCGATCACCGCCGTGTCGGCGATCCCGAGCCTGCTGTTGCTGTGGTGGTTGCAGGCGCGCGGACATTTCGTCCAACTTTCCGCGAAGCGGCCGTAAAGTTGCCGAATTTGATAGCAGCCGTCACAATCATGAACGGCCCATATGCGGAACGATGATCCGCGGCAGACGTTTGGCCCCAGTTAATTGAAGGAGGCTGCCATGCGTCTGAACTTGAAACTTTCGGTGCTGGGCTGCGCGCTGGCCGGCGTGATCGCTTCGTCACTGCCTGCCGCAGCGGACTGGCACAAGCCGTACATCTATCGTGAATCCAACGGAAGTTGGACGAACGTCCGTTACGATGACGGCATCTGCAACTATTACTTTTCGCACAATACCTACGACAACAAGACGAACCTGAATAAGTCGGGTGATTGCTCGCACGTCGCAATCGGGCCCGACGGCATGGCACGGCCCGTCTATCTGACGCCGACGCCCTACGGCGCCGTCGAGACGTACGGAAGCGGCCTAGAATAACGTCCGTTGCTTGATCGCGGCGGCGAGCGTGCCTTCGTCGAGATAGTCGAGCTCGCCGCCGACCGGTACGCCGTGCGCAAGCCGCGTCACTTTCACCTTCGCGTCGGCCAATAGTTCGGTGATGTAGTGTGCCGTGGTCTGGCCATCGACCGTGGCGTTGAGTGCCAGAATCACTTCTTTTACCGGCGTCTCGTGCGCGCGCGAAATCAGAGCGTCGATTGACAGATCCTGCGGGCCAACGCCGTCGAGCGGAGACAGCGTGCCGCCGAGCACGTGATAGCGGCCATTCACCGCGTGCGCGCGCTCGAGCGCCCATAAGTCCGCAACGTCGGCAACCACGACGATGATCGAGGCGTCACGCTTGCCGTCGGTGCAAACCGTGCACGGATTTTGCGTGTCGATATTGCCGCATACCTTGCAGACCTCGATCTTCTCCATCGCCGTTTCGAGCGCGGCGGCGAGCGGCGCCATCAGCAATTCGCGCTTCTTGATGAGGTGCAGCGCCGCGCGCCGCGCGGA
>DASSSM010000481.1:0-8535 GCA_035708425.1 Pseudolabrys sp. | reverse complement strand
CAAGTTATGATAAACGGACGTGAGTTCGATGACCGATGTGTGTTCCGCGCGATCCCGATCATGTGGCTGCGCAAGCGTTCCGACCGCAGGGAACTGGCTGAAAAGGCGTCAAACCGCGCTTGCGTCCCGCCGAATGACTTTGTTGTGCTAGGATTTGCAAGGCAGAAAGGATCGAGCGTTCAATGACCTCATATTGTCAGAAGCATCGCGCCCTCGTGGCGGCCATTGTTGCCGCCGTCCTTATTCTGCCGGCACCTGTTGCCGCACAGACGGCGCCTGCCGCTACCACGTCATCTTCGACAGTCCCGCAAGCCGCGCCCACGCCCGCCGCTCCGGCGCAGACACCGAATTCAGCCGCACCTGGGGTCACTGATCCGGCCACCGCCGCGCCCCCGGCCCCTACTCAAGCACTGAACTCGCCCGACATCGTGCTCAAGCTGCCGCGCGACCTCTCGCCCTGGGGAATGTTCATGGCGGCCGATATCGTCGTGAAAGCGGTAATGGTCGGCCTTGTCTTTGCGTCCGTGCTGACCTGGACGATCTGGTTCGCCAAGGCGATCGAGCTGATGTTCGCACGGCGCCGGATGCGCGCAGCGATCGAGAAGCTCGGTCACGCAAAATCGTGGAACGAAGCCAATGTCCGGACCAAGGGCCAGGATGTCGGCGTCGCCGCATTACTGCGCGCCGCCGATATCGAGCTGCGCATGTCGGCCGATGCGCATTCATCGGCCGGCATCAAGGAACGCATCGCCTCGCGGCTGGAGCGCCTTGAAGCAGCCGCCGGCCGGCAGATGATCCGCGGCACCGGCATCCTGGCAACCATCGGCGCGACGGCGCCCTTCGTCGGCCTGTTCGGCACGGTGTGGGGCATCATGAACAGCTTTATCGGCATCTCGAAGTCGCACACCACCAATCTCGCCGTCGTGGCGCCGGGCATTGCGGAAGCGTTGCTGGCGACCGCGCTCGGCCTTGTCGCGGCGATCCCCGCCGTAGTCATGTACAACATGTTCTCACGCTGGATCGCCGGCTATCGCGCCTTGCACGCCGACGCTGCTGCCGAGATTCTCCGGATCGTCAGCCGCGATCTCGATCGTGGCGCTTTCGACCAACACCCGGCCGAGCGCCGGCGCGCGATCGCGGCCGAGTGACGCCATGAGCGTACGTCTTGACCACGGCGACGAACAGCTCAGCGAAGTCCACGAGATCAACGTCACGCCATTCATTGACGTGATTCTAGTGCTGCTGATCATCTTCATGATCGCGGCGCCGTTGGCTACGGTCGATATCTCGGTCGACCTGCCGGCCTCGAGCGCAGAGCGCACGCCGCGGCCTGAAAAGCCACTGTTTCTGACGCTCAAATCCGATCTGACCGTGTCGCTCGACAACGACACGATCAACCGCGCGGCGCTCGCCGGCGCGCTCGACCGCGCAACCGCGGGCGACAAGCAGCAGCGCGTCTTCCTGCGCGCCGACAAGACGGTTCCCTATGGCGAACTGATGAGCCTGATGAACGAGCTGCGGGGCGCGGGCTATCTCCACGTGGCGCTGGTCGGGCTCGAAGCCGACAAGATATAGGCATGGTTGGCGGCACCAAGACATTCTCGTTCAGTCGCTGGCCGGAGGCGGCCCGCTGGGGCGCGTGTTTTGCATTGGCCGTTGCATTTCATGCTGTCGGAGCGGCGGCGCTCTTTGCGCGGTGGACCGAGGATTCCGATTTGGTTGCCAATGCACCCGTTATCATGGTCGACCTGTCGCCGTTCGCAGTCTCACCAAACATTACACCCAACGAATTGCCGCCTGGACCGCAGCAGCAGGAAGCGGAACCCGAACCTGAGCCGGAAAAGCCGATCGAGAAGATCGAGCTGCCGCCCGATCCGACAGCCGAACCGGTGGTGGCGATGCCGCCGCCCAAGCCGGTCGAGAAACCGAAAGAGAAAAAACCGAAGCAGAAGCATGCGAGTCCTCCGAGCATGCCGAGCACGGCCGATCATCAGGCCGACCGCGCGGCCGCGCCGATGCCGGGCGTTTCGTCGCGCAACTCCAACGCGATGCCGAACTGGATCACACTGGTGGCGGCCAAGCTTGCAAGCAACAAGCGATACCCGTCTGAGGCACGCGGCGACCAAGGCGAAGCAAGTGTTGCCTTCAACGTGGACCGTCAGGGCGGCGTGCATAACGCGCGCATCACGCACAGCTCCGGCTCCAGCGTCCTCGACCACGAGGCTCTCGCGCTGGTGCAGCGCGCGCAGCCGCTACCGCCACCCCCTCCTGAAGTCCCGGGTGCGCAAATTCCGCTCGTTCAGAAGATACGCTACAACGCGCGCTGATCCGCTAAGGCCAACGGCGGACATCGCGATTGAGGCCAATCCGCCACGTTGACTTGGCTCAAGCCTCTCCCGACCCGTTTTCGATATCTTCGGCCCGCGACGGCGGAAGAAGCGTGTTGGCAGAAGCCGGTATGAACAAACCATTGAGGACGTTGCCAGATACCCCGCAAGCACTGCCGGCGGACGAGGTGCTGGCGCACTTTGGCGTCTCGGCGAGCAAAGGGCTTGCGGACGAAGAAGCTAAACACCGACTGAAAGTCTTTGGTTCCAACACCGTCGTGTCGACGCGCAAAGCCAGCGAACTGGTCATTCTGCTGCATCAGTTCCAAAGTCCCGTGGTCTATCTGCTCGGCGCCGCTGCCGCACTGGCGTTCTATTTCGGTGAGATCGAGGAAGGCGCGTCCATTGCCGCCGTGCTAGCAGTCAATGCGCTGATCGGCTTTCTAACCGAGTTGAAAGCCGCACGCTCGATCGAGGGGCTGCGCGCGCTTGGCTCGCGCTCGGCGCGCGTGCGCCGGGATGGCCATGCTCGCATTATATCGGCTGAGGAGATGGTGCCCGGCGACATCGTGCTGGTCGAAGCGGGCGATGCCATCTCGGCCGACCTGCGGCTGGTGGAAGCCTCAAATCTTGCCGCCGATGAATCGACGCTGACCGGCGAGTCGATCGCGGTGCATAAACACCTGCATCCTGTCCCGGTCGAGGCGCGTCTCCCGGACCGCACTTCGATGCTGTTCAAGGGCACCGCACTCACCCGCGGCAGCGGCGTGGGCGTCGTGACAGCGACCGGGTTTTCCACCGAGCTTGGCCACGTATCGCAACTCGTTGAAGAGGCCGAGCCGGGAAGTTCGCCGCTGGAAAGAAAACTTACACGCCTGTCCACGCAGCTGGTCTGGGCCGCGCTAGTGCTGACCGCGCTTATCGGAGGGGTTGGACTGATCAAAGGCGAAGATCCTTTCCTCATGGTTGAGGCAGCGATCGCTCTGGCCGTGGCGGCGATACCGGAAGGATTGCCGATCGTCGCCACGCTCGCCCTCGCTCGCGGCATGTGGCGCATGGCTCGCCAGAATGCGTTGATCGAACGCCTGTCGGCGGTCGAGACGCTCGGCGCGACAACCGTCATCCTCACCGACAAAACCGGCACACTGACCGAAAACCGCATGACTGTGCGGCGGCTCTGGGTGTCCGGCGGCGAAATCGAGATCGATGGCGGCGAAAGTCCTATACGGCCCCAATTCGGCGACGACGCGCAATTTTTCCTTCTCCTGGAAATCGCAGTGCTCTGTAACGACGCCTCTCTCGAACGAAGCGGGGAGCGAGGATCTGGCGATCCGATGGAGCGGGCCCTGTTGCGCGCGGGCTTTCGCGCCGGTCTCAAGCGCGCGACGCTGTTGCAGCGCAGCCCTATTGCCCGCAAGCACGCTTTCGACACAGCCAGCAGAATGATGGCGACCGTGCATCATCACGGCGACCGATATCTCTTCGCGGTCAAGGGTGGGCCGGAAGCCGTGCTGGCTGCTTCCAGCAAAGTGATGACCGAACATGGCGAGGCGATACTCGATTCCGAGATGCGCGGCGAATGGCATGCACATGTCGAGCATCTCGCTCACCATGGTCTGCGGGTGCTGGCCTGCGCCACGAAGACGGGCATTCAGTCTGATGCGCCGCCATACGAGGACTTGACGTTCGTTGGGCTCGTAGGCCTGGAGGACCCGGCCCGCGCCGACGTGCCGCACGCGATCAAGTACTGCCGCGAGGCCGGCATCCGGGTGGTCATGGTCACTGGCGATCATGCCGTGACCGCACGCAGTATCGCCCGGGCGGTAGGACTTGGGCACACGGCGGCCAACGTCATCGAAGGAAAGCAGGTCGAGCGTTTCACTGATGGCAAGGCCGCTGGACTGTTCGACGTCGGCATCTTTGCGCGCGTGAGCCCAGCGGAAAAGCTCGCGCTCGTGCGGGCCTATCAGGCCGCGGGCGATGTCGTCGCCATGACCGGCGACGGCGTCAACGACGCGCCGGCACTGCGGCAAGCCGACATCGGCGTGGCCATGGGACTGCGCGGCACCGACGTGGCGCGCGAAGCAGCGGCGATGATCCTGCTCGACGATGCATTCCCGACTATCGTCAAGGCGATCCGCGAAGGGCGCGTCATCTTCGGCAATATCCGCCGCTTCGTGGCCTATCTGTTGTCCTGCAATCTGAGCGAAGTACTGGCGGTCGGGCTGGCGGTGTTATTCGCGCTACCCTTGCCGATGCTGCCGTTGCAAATCCTTTACCTCAATTTGGTCACCGACGTTTTCCCTGCTTTCGCGCTCGCCATGGGCGAAGGCGACCCGGACATCCTCAAGCGCCCGCCGCGCAATCCGAAAGAGCCTATCCTGGGCCGCTCGCAATGGACCGTCATTGTGCTGCACAGCCTGGCGCTCACCGCCGGAACCTTCGCCGCCCTGGCGGCTGCGCGGTTATGGCTGGACCTCGACGGCAAGTCTGCGGTGACAGTGACCTTCCTGACGCTCGCCTTTGCCCAGCTTTGGCATGCGCTCAACATGCGTCATCCGCGATCGGGGCTGTTGTGTAATGAAGTGACCCGAAATCCATGGCTGTGGGGCGCACTGCTGCTCTGCACGGCGCTTTTGGCCGCGCCGCCCTATCTGGCACCAATCGCCGATGTCATGCACCTCGTAGCCCCGACCCCGATCATGTGGGCTGTGATTCTTGGCGCAAGCGCTACGCCACTGGTGGTGACGCAGACCGTCATGCTTACGCTGGCATTGCTGCGTCAAAGAGGCTGAGCGATGACGTAAACCTTTTGTCGGCGCATTGCCTTTGGATAGGGCCAAGGCACAAGAGAAATCTTGCGCGGCGATGAAAACGCGGACTGCGCCATTATGAATCCACGCCGGCGCGCGCTTCAGGATGCTCGCTGAGAAAATGACGCAGCGCCATGAATAGTTCCTGCGCGTGCTTCACACGGCCGGCGTCGAGTGCCCCGTGAATGTCGTCAATGATCATGGTCCGGATGGTCTCGCCACCATGGGGCTGCTTCAGCAGATAGTCCGCCAAGGCGGTGGCCGCGATTTCCGGAATGTGCTCGTGTTCGCTGATGGCAGCGACTTCGTTTTCGTCCAGTCCACAAAAGGCGATGCAATCCTCCAAAGTGACCATGGCATCCTCCACCCTATTTGTCGGGCGCCCTCGCGCGCATCGGTAAAAGAAGATCACCCCAATCTCTTTACCGCAGTGATGCAGATCAATAGGTCAGCGGTGCTGATACGACTGGGGCCAGCCGGACATGTGCGCTTTACCCCGAAAGCGGACACTCGGTAGTGGCGCCAGCATGGCGCTTAATACCAATAGGCGACATAGGGCGCTTTGTCTGAAATGAAAGAGGCCACCAACCGCGGGACCTCGCGAGGCGCGCTACATCGATTCTAGTGCGGCCTGTCTCCGGCCAGCGTTACGCGGTGCATCACGCGGCGGAACCCATGATAATCGTTGACCGGATTGTGGAGTGTGCAGCGATTGTCCCAGAACGCCAGTGAGCCGACGCGCCAATTGAAGCGGCAGGTAAATTCCGGCTTGGTCTGATGCTCAAACAGGAAATTGAGCAGCGGCGCACTCTCGGCCTCTGTCATATTCTTGAAACGCACGGTGTGGCCGATATTGATGTAAAGCGCCTTGCGTCCGGTTTCCGGATGCGTGCGTACTACCGGATGCTCGCTGATGTACTCCTTTTTCGCTTCAGCCTTGCTGCCATCGCGCAAGCGGTCCTCGCGCGTACGAGTCACGTCCGCCTTGGCCGAATGATTGACTGCGATCAGCCCGTCGAGCATGCGCTTCATGCCCTCGGACAGCGTCTCGTAGGCCAGATAGGTGTTGGCGAATAGCGTATCGCCACCATAGGGCGGCACCTCACGCGCGATCAGCATGGTTCCCATCGGCGGTATCTCGAGATAGGCAGTGTCGGTGTGCCAGATGCCGCCGAAATTCTTGGTCTCGTGCTCGAGCTTGATGACCGGGATGATCTCCGGAAAACCTTCGATGCCCTTGATGAAGGGATACTCGACCACCTCGCCGAAGCGCTTGGCGAACGACAGAAACTTGGCAGGGGGCAGGTCCTGGTCGCGGAAGAAAATCACGTTGTGCCCAAGCCAGACCTGGCGGATTTCGCCGATGACATTGTCGCCCGGCTCACTTGCAAGGTCGATGCCCAAGATTTCCGCGCCGATCGAACCCGACAGACGCCGCACTTGAAATCCGTTTCCCGCCATGACCAACGCCCTTTGCCGCTGCGATGTCTTCTGAATTTAACATAGCCAGCGCTTCGAAGTCGCCCTTGAGTCTTGCCAGGCGGGCTATGCCGTCCCAGTCGGACGCCGTGATACCGTGCCGCTCGCGGAAGAGACGGTGTTTCCAATCATCACAAGCACCGGACCGGGCAATCCGGCCTGCGCAAGCTGCTCGGGAAGTTCAGCGATGGACGCCGTAACGACGGCTTGATCGGGTCGGGTCGCGCGCGAGATCGCCAGCGCCGGCGTGTGCGGATCGAGACCTTCGGCGATCGCCTTTTCGGCCAGCGCGGCAAGCGTGCGCGTCGGCATGAACACCGCCGTCGTCGTCGCCGGATCCGCGAGGCTCTTCCAGTCGACATCGGCCGGTAGCCCGCCATGTCTTACATGCCCGGTGACATATTGCAGCCGGCGCACCTTCTTGCGGTCGGTGAGCGCAATACCGAGCCGCGACGCCGCGCCCTGCACCGAGGTAATCCCAGGCACGACATCGACGGCAATATTGGCCGCTTCGCACGCCGCGATCTCCTCAGCCGCGCGACCGAAGATCAGCGGATCGCCGCCCTTGAGGCGAACGACGCGTTTGCCCTGCTTCGCCAGGCTCACCATCAGGCTGTTGATGTCCTCCTGCGTGCAGGAAGGGCCGAAGCCGGTTTTCCCGACCAGCATCTTCCTTGCTTCGCGGCGCGCAAAATCCATCACCTCGCGCGACACGAGGTCATCGAACAAAATCACGTCCGCCGATTGAAGCGCGCGAACGGCGCGCAGTGTCAGCAATTCGGGGTCGCCAGGCCCTGCCCCGACCAGCGTCACGGATCCGCTCTCGATCCTTGCCCCCAAGCCCTTCACCTCGGCAATGAAGCTGTCGAAATCGGCCCGGGCCGGTTCGCGATCGGGATTGGCGACGGCATGCGCAGTGAACAGCTGCCAGAATTTCCGCCTCCCAGCGAATGACAGCCCCGTAAGCTTCAACGCGCCGCGCCAGCGCGCCGCAGCGGCGGCCCAATCCGCAAAACCTTTCGGCAACAGCGCCTCGAGCTTGGCGCGGATCGCCTGCGCAAAGACGGGCGCCGCGCCGTCGGTCGAAATGCCGATCACCAGCGGCGAGCGATTGACGATCGCGCCGAACGAAAAATCGCAGAATGCCGGTTTGTCGATCACGTTGACCGGCACGCCGGCCGCGCGCGCGGCCGCCGCAAATTCGGCTGCGCCGCCGTCTTCGAACGCGCCGACCGCGATCGCAGCATCATCGAAATTTTCCGCCGACCACGTGCAACGATGGATGACGATCGCGCCGCGCGGCGGGTCATCGGCCAGCTGCTGGAGTTCATCGCATATATCGGTCGCATAGACCTCGACGCGCGCGCCCGAAGCCGACAGCAGCTCCGCTTTCCACGCCGCCGCCGGGCTTCCGCCGGCGAGTACCGCCCGTTTCCCGTCGAGCGACAGGAATACAGGCAAGCGGGCCAGCGCACCCATGCGCGCGGGTTTTGCTTCTGACGGAGTGCGCTGCTCGTTCACCGGCATGGCCTCTTAATACACGTCGACCTGGTAGCGGTCATTCTTTTTCAATTCGGCAAGATAGCGCGCGGCGTCTTCGGGGCTGCGTTTACCGTGTTCGGCAACGACGTCTATCAAAGCGCGTTCGACGTCTTTCGCCATGCGCAAAGCATCGCCGCATACATATATGTGCGCACTGCGCTCAAGCCAGGCCCAAAGATCGCGTCCGTCATCACGCATGCGATGCTGGACATAAATTTTTTCGTCGCCGTCGCGTGACCAGGCAAGCGTGAGCCGGGTCAGATGGCCCGACTTGCGCATGGCCTTGAGCTCGTCTTCGTAGAAAAAGTCATAATCGCTGCGTTGATGGCCGAAATAAAGCCAGTTGGGGCCGGGCGCGTTCGTCGCCAGCCGCT
>DASSSM010000480.1:0-3946 GCA_035708425.1 Pseudolabrys sp. | reverse complement strand
GTTCGGATCAGGCAAACCGTTGGAATTGGTGAAGACCGATTTCTCCAACCCGATTTCGCGTGCGCGCTGGGTCAGCTTATTGCCGAACTCGGCTTCATTTCCGGCAATTCCTTCAGCCAGCACGATGCAGGCGTCGTTGGCCGATTGGATGATCATTCCGTGCAGCAGATCGTCGACCGAGACCTTGCTGTAAAGCGCCGCGAACATCGTGGAGCCGTGAGACGGTGCGCCGCCTTTACGCCAGGCATTTTCGCTCACCATGTATTCGTCGGTCAGCTTGATGCGCCCTTCCTTGATTTCATGAAAAACGTATTCTGCGGTCATCAGCTTGGCGAGGCTGGCCGGAAAGATCAGCCGATCGGCATCGCGCTCGAACAAGACACCGCCGTATTGGGCATCGATCAGGATAGCGTGCGGCGCGCTGATATTCGGTTCGTCTTTCTTCGGCGCCTCTTTTTTTGGCGCATCTTTTTTATGTGCTGCCGTTGGCGCGATCTTGTGCGGTGGCGCTGCAACCGCGGCCGCGGAAAGGCCGCCGGCGATTGCCGCCACCATCAACCATTGTCCGAATGCAAGCTTCCGCATTGCCATCATCAAGGCTCGTTTGGCGGTGCCGCTCAGTCCGGTGCGGTCCGGCAACCTTTGGCGGTAAAATACGGCTCAGTAAAGGCCGCGGCCGCTCATGTAACCCGGCCGCATATCATAGGCCCGAGGAGCATAGGCCGAAACCGGTGACCCGGCCGCCTCAACAGATTCGCGCACCTCGGAATTCGACGCGCGTGGCCGCGCGGCGAGTTCGGTGGTCGGCGCCTCCGCCGCCGGCAGTTCGCGCGGCGTATCGCCCAGGCTGTAGGGCCGATCCGGCGGCGACGGAATCCGGGCCGTGGCACGCAGCGGCCTGTTGTCAAAGTAAGTCGGCGCAAACGGCTTACCGGATGCGACCTGCACGGGCAGTTGGGCCGGGCCGCCTTCCCGCAACGTCGCGATCAGCTTCCGGTCGTCCGAGCCGGTCAACGGTGCACGGCCGACATAGTCCACCTTCACGCGGGCAATGCCGTGGCCATAAAAACCCAGCAGCTCGGCTGTTTTGACTGAAACGTCGATCAACCGATCGCGTGCATAGGGCCCGCGATCGTTGACGCGGACGACGATCGACCGGTTGTTTGCAAGATTCGTGACCCGCACATAGGACGGCAGCGGCAGCGTTGGATGCGCCGCAGAAATCGACGCCATGTCGAAGATTTCGCCGTTCGCGGTGTAGCGACCGTGAAAGTCGTCGCCATACCACGAAGCCAGGCCGACCGCGCTGTAATTGACGTTTTCCTCGGGCACGTAAACACGGCCGGCGACAGTATAGGGTTTCCCGACGCGATAGACGCCGCCGCCTTTCGGCACCGGCTGCCCCGGCTCAACGACGCGCGGACTGGCCGCAACGCCATAGCGTGGATCAATCCTGCCGGCGCCGCCCGAACAGTTGGCGAGCGCGAGGGATCCTACGCCAAGGACGACAAGGCGCGCGAAACGTCGACTGTCGACGAAAGCCCCCAAGTAACCCATCCCTGCTTGGTCCCCGATCGGAAGCAACCAGTTTACCCGGTCGCTGTTCCGGCGAAAACCGTATGACGGAACGGTGGTAAATGGTTGGTTCCGCAGCGATCTGGCCGGAGCCGCAGGCATAGCCAGCGAACCCGGTCCTTGCAAGCTTGCGGCTGATTTACGGGTCTAACGACGCGACAGGAGGCTGGCGCCGCTCTTGGGCCGGCTCAGCCCGCCGCTCACAGACGACCGCTGGACGGTGCTGCCCTCGTAGGAAATGCCGATGCGGAAGCCGCGCGACCACGCCAGCGTGCAATGCCGCTTGGTATTGCCGTGAAGAAAGTCGAAACGCGCCGGTAAGTCATAGACGCGCTGCAGCTCGAGCTGTGCGCCGCCCGCGGAAAGGTCGATGATCTTGCATTCGATCGGCTGCGTATTCGGACCGAGCAGAAGGCGCCCGACGCGCGGGACCAAGCCCTTCGGCGCCACCCGGAACCAACGTCGTTTATCGGACCCGTTCATGCGCAGCTTTGTGATAAACCCCGTGAATGTATATAACCCCTTGATTACCGATCTCTTACGCAGGCGGCGCTAGTATCCTGCTGATATTTCGGAACAATCCCGCTGTAAAAAGTTCCAGGGCAGACTGGAAGGGTGGCCGAGTGGTTTAAGGCACCGGTCTTGAAAACCGGCAGAGGTGCAAGCCTCTCGTGAGTTCGAATCTCACCCCTTCCGCCAAGCCTGCGCCGATGTCTCACTCCCACGGCAACTCGAACGGCACAAATGGCCCGGCTGCCGTGCGGCATTCGCGCTGACAATAGCGATCGCACTTGTCGGTGAGCTTCAGACAAAGGCCCTGCGAATCCTGCTGCAGGCAGCCAGCCATTCCCCAAGCGCAATATGAGCCGCACTCCCTCCAGCAGCGATCGGAGGCCCAGACGGACTGCGCACGTTCACTGCGCGGAAATGGCAGCTCAGAACTGTGAGCGATATATCGCCAGGTCGCCGTCCTGGTGTCGGCGGCCCAAGCCGCGCCGGCAAGCAGCAAGATGCCGATCGCAGCCAGTCCGGCGAGGATCCTAGAATGCGTCATGGCGAGTCACCCACGAACCGCCACGATACCGCTACCTGGTGCATATCGCCAAGGCGCAGAGGGATAGCGATTGTTGAGCTTGTCCTGGTCCCCTCTCTCTTCTCGATGCATCGACCCCGAAGCGATCCGCCATCCGGGTTGCTATTCGCCCCGATCGCCATTAGCTCCTTGCCGCAATGGCCAATTCCGAGCAAAAAGCCGATCCAGCTGCGCCGAAAGTGAGTTTCGTCTCGCTCGGTTGCCCGAAAGCCCTCGTTGACAGCGAGCGCATCGTCACACGCCTGCGCGCGGAGGGCTATGAGCTCTCGCGCGATCACAAGGGCTCCGACCTCGTCATCGTCAACACGTGCGGCTTCCTCGACAGCGCCAAGGCGGAATCACTTGCCGCCATCGGCAATGCGCTCAAGGAGAACGGCAAGGTCATCGTCACGGGTTGCATGGGTGCGGAACCGGAGAGCATCTCGTCCGCCTATCCCGATGTCCTCGGAATAACTGGTCCGCAACAATATGAAACCGTGGTCGAGGCAGTCCACAAGGCCTTGCCGCCGAAACACGATCCGTTTCTCGATCTGGTGCCGCCGGAGGGCATCAAGCTCACGCCGCGACACTACGCCTATCTGAAGATTTCCGAAGGCTGCAACAATCGATGCACATTCTGCATTATTCCGCGCCTGCGCGGTGATCTCGTCTCGCGGGCGGCGGCGGACGTGCTGCGCGAAGCCGAGAAACTGGTGAAAGCCGGCGTGAAGGAGCTGCTGGTCATTTCACAGGATACGTCCGCCTACGGGCTCGACATCAAATACGCCGCGAGCAAGTGGCGTGACCGGGAGGTGCGTGCAAAATTCATCGACCTTGCGGCAGTACTCGGAGAACTCGGCGTCTGGGTGCGGTTGCACTATGTCTATCCCTATCCGCATGTCGACGAGGTCATCCCGCTGATGGCCGAGCGGAAGGTTCTCCCCTATCTCGACATTCCCTTTCAGCATGCTTCACCCGAGGTGCTGAAGCGCATGAAGCGTCCGGCGGCGCAGGAACAGACGCTGGAACGGATCGAACGCTGGCGCCGCGACTGCCCGGACCTCACTTTGCGCTCGACCTTCATCGTCGGCTTTCCGGGCGAGACCGATGCCGATTTCGACATGTTGCTGGAATGGCTGGAGCAGGCCTCGCTCGATCGCGTCGGCTGCTTCAAATACGAGCCGGTGCGCGGCGCAGCCGCGAACGATCTTGCTGCGCCGGTTCCCGACGAGGTGAAAGGGCAGCGCTGGCATCGCTTCATGCAGACGCAGCAGAAGATTTCCGCACGCCGGCTCAAGC
>DASSSM010000479.1:0-11724 GCA_035708425.1 Pseudolabrys sp. | reverse complement strand
GCCAGGTCGGCTACGTGCCCGACGCTGGCCATGCCCGGTTGATCGATCGCTGCCGCGCCGATCCGGATATCCACGATGTCGTTCTGACGACGGAAGAAGAGGGGATTGCCCTCGCTGCGGGCGCCTGGCTCGGCGGGCAGCGCGCCGCGCTGCTGATGCAATCGAGCGGCCTCGGTAATTGCATCAACATGCTGTCGCTGGCGCGTACCTGCCGGTTTCCGCTGCTGATGCTGATCACGATGCGTGGCGAGTGGGAAGAGTTCAATCCGTGGCAGGTGCCGATGGGATCGATCGTCGATCCGGTGCTCAGGCTGTGCGAAGCCGAAGTCTATCGCGTCCGCGAGCCCGGCGAGGTGGCCGGTATCGCCGAGCGTGCCATCCAGCAGGCCTTCGGCGATGAGCGCATCGTCGCCATGGTGCTCTCGCAGCAGCTGATCGGCAGAAAGGTCTGGACCAAATGACGCTCGAGCGCCGCGCTGCGATGGCTGCGCTTGTCAAAGACCGTGACGACGGCCTGCTCGTTGTGCCCGGCCTCGGCTCGACGACCTGGGATCTCGCAGCAGCGGGCGATGATCCACGCAATTTCTATTTGTGGGGCGCGATGGGCGGGGCCGCCATGATCGGATTGGGGCTCGCGCTCGCGCAACCGGACCGCCGCGTTGCGGTGATCACCGGCGACGGTGAAATGCTGATGGGGCTCGGCGCGCTCGCGACCATTGGCAACAAACGGCCGCCCAATCTCGCCGTTATCGTCTTCGACAATGGCGTCTACGGCGAAACCGGCATGCAGCCCAGCCACACGCTAAACGGCGTCGATCTCATCCGGATTGCCGGTGCCTGCGGCATCGCGACCTGCCTCGATGTCCGCGACGATCACGCGCTGGCCGACCTTGCCGCCCGGCTGAAAAATCTGCGCGGAACGCTTTTCGCCCGCGTCTTGATATCCACCGATGAGCCGCCCCGCGTACTACCTTTGCGCGACGGCGCCGAGATCAAGAGCAGGTTCCGCGCGGCTCTTGGCATTAAAGCCTGACCGGGGCGTTCTGGACAGTGCGGATTTGGGCCTTTATAACGCCCGCGCCTTGCTGAGCGGTCCTTTTGGCCGGCCCGGCGCCCAGGTAGCTCAGTTGGTAGAGCACGTGACTGAAAATCACGGTGTCGGTGGTTCGATTCCGCCCCTGGGCACCATCACTTCACCAACATCGGCGCCGTCCAAGCACAGCTTCCAAAAGCAGCACAAAAACAAGTGCGATGACGCCGACTTGTGCGCATGTGTATGGCCTGCGCCTTCCTTGCCGATTTAGTTCCGCGGATCGACTATCGTCCATTTCAAATAGCCAACCGCGAACGCGCGCAATCCCCGCTCGGGTCCAATCGCAACCGGCGGTTTTGCGGGACTGTTTCCTAAAAGCCTCACGCACCAAAAAGCCGTCCAAAGCCGCATGGCCGGAAGGGGGCTGATGCAGTATAAGGTCTGAACCACGGGCACGGGGCTGCCTGCTTCTGGCTAACCTTTTGACTTGTCAGAAGTTTTCTGGCGGTCCAATAATTGCGTTTTCGGGGGACGGACTGAGCATGCGTAAGAATATCAAGGTCGCCATTGCCGGCGTCGGCAATTGCGCAAGTTCATTGGTTCAGGGCGTAGAGTACTACCGCGATCGGCAGGGCGCTGCGCTTGACGGAGTCATGCGCCATTCGATCGGCGGGTATCGCTGCAGCGATGTCGAGTTTGTTGCGGCATTCGACGTCGACCGGCGCAAGGTCGGTCACCCGCTGGAAGAGGCTATCTTCGCAAAGCCGAACTGCACGCGCATCTTTCAAAGCGCGCTTCCGGTGTCGAATGTCATCGTGCAGGCCGGTCCGATCCTCGACGGAATCGCGCCGCACATGGCCGACTATCCCGATGACAACGCCTTCCGTCCGGTCGATCTCGAGCCGACCGATGTCGCCGCGGCGTTGCGCGCGTCGGGCGCCGAGGTACTCGTCTGCTACCTGCCGGTCGGCTCCGAGCGCGCGGTCAAGTATTACGCGCAGGCCTGCCTCGAAGCGGGTGTGGCCATGGTCAATTGCGTTCCCGTGTTCCTCGCTTCGGACGAGGTCTGGGGCGGGAAATTCCGCGATGCCGGTTTGCCGATCGTCGGCGACGATATCAAGAGCCAGGTCGGTGCAACCATCGTGCATCGGGCGCTCGCACGGCTTTTTGCCGATCGCGGCGTCGGCCTCGATCGCACTTACCAGCTCAACACCGGCGGCAATACCGACTTCCTCAACATGCTCGAGAGAAGCCGGCTCAAGTCCAAAAAGGTTTCCAAGACAGAGTCCGTGCAATCGCAGCTGGATGAGCGCCTCGATGCGCGCGACATCCATATCGGTCCATCGGACTACGTGCCGTGGCAGCAGGACAACAAGGTCTGCTTCATCCGGATGGAGGGGCACGGCTTCGGCAATTCGCCGATCGAGCTGGAGTTGCGGCTGTCGGTGCAAGATTCTCCGAACAGTGCCGGCGTCGTCATCGATGCGATCCGCTGCGTGAAGCTGGCGCTCGAGCGCGGCGAAGCCGGTCCTCTGGAGGCGCCTTCGGCCTACTATATGAAGAGCCCGCCGCGACAGTTGCGCGACAGCGTTGCGCTCGATGCGTGCAACGCCTTTATCGATGGCCGCCGGTTTGATCTTCCCGGAGAGGAGCCGGGCGCCAAGCTGGCATCCAGCCCGCAGCGCTCATAGCGGGCGCGAACGGCACTTCGTGCTCGCGGCTATCTCCGGTCTGGTGTTCACCGGCTCAGCGCACGGGCGCAAAAGATGAACGGGCCAGTTAAAACGCTGCTGTTCGACTTCGGCGGCACGCTCGACGCTGACGGCGTTGCGTGGAAAGAACGTTTCCACGCGCTTTATCGCGCCGAGGGGCTAAATCTGGACGGCGAAGCCTTTGCGCCCGCCTTCTATGCGGCCGATGACCCGCTTGTCGGAGGCCTCCCGTCCACAACGGATCTGTCGGGCACCGTGCACGCGTTGACCGTCAATCTCGAAAGCGAGCTGGCACGCCGCGTTGGAAGTCATGGAAGCGAGGACCGCGGCCGGCGTGTCGCTTCGGGCTTTCTCTCGGAAGCCGCGGCCACCCTCGAACGCAACCGGCCGATGCTGAAGATGTTGAGGGAGCGCTATCAACTCGGCATCGTAGCGAATTTTTACGGCAATCTCGAAGCCGTCTGCGAAAGCGCCGGCCTGTGTTCCTTTTTCAAGGTGATGGTGGACAGCCACTGCGTAGGCGCCGAGAAGCCCGACCCGGCAATCTTCCGCGCGGCCCTCGACGGGCTTGGAGCGATGCCGGAAGAGACCCTCTTTATTGGCGATTCATTGCGGCGCGATCGCGAAGGCGCGCGGCGGATGGGCATGCGCTTCATTTGGGTTGCCCCGCAGGTCGCCCATGCGGAGCAAAGTGGTCAGCAGGCGGTGACCGGCCTGCGCGATCTCACGAAGTTTCTGCAATGACACGGCCATCTACATTTTCCGCCATCCGCGGGGGCATCATTGCCGCAGGTGAGGGAAGCCGCCTGCGTGCAGACGGCTATCGCGTCAGCAAGCCGATGGTTCAGGTCGGAGGGCGTCCGCTGATCGATCACGCTCTCGATCGCTTCCGCTCGGTCGGGATTCGCCACCTGACGGTCGTCATCAACGAAACCAGCGACGACTGCCGGCAATGGCTCAAAGGCCATGCCGGAGATTTCGACCTCGACATGATCGTGCGCTCGACACCGTCGTCTTACGCGACTTTCCGCCTTGTCGCAGACCGACTGGTCGATGCACCCGCCGTGGTCACGACGGTCGATGCGATCCTGCCTGTCGACCAGTTCCGGATCTTTGTGACATCGGCCTCGCGGTTCCCGGATGATGCGGTGGTGCTTGGCGTGACCAGCCACGTCGACGACGAAAATCCGCTGTGGGTCACATTGGATACATCGAACGGGCGTATCCGCCGGATCGGTGGAAGCAACGGCAGCCACGTGACGGCCGGGCTCTATTGGCTGCCAGCCAAAAGGCCCGCCGCTCCCGCGGCCGACTTCGCGCGGTTGCGCGATTATCTCGGTGCACTGGTTGCGGGGGGGCAACCGGTCTATGGCATCTTCCTGCCTTGCGTCTTCGACATCGACCGCGCGCGCGATGTCGCCGCCGCCGAAAGTGCGGTCTCTGGTCTTCAGCGCGAGAAGTCCGAGCCATGAGCACGATGGCCAAAACTTGCAGGGGCATCTACCGCGAGCCGGACCATTCGCCGGGCCGCATCGATGACGATCGCGCCATCATGGATTGCGTCGGCGAAGCGCTGACGTCGCGCGGGTTCAGTGTCGAGCTTGTCGAGGTCGACGCGGCGTTTGATGGCCGCTGTGCAAACTTATTCGCGATGTGCGAGCGTGGCACAGTGCTTGATCGCCTCACCGATGCCCAAAACGCCGGCTCGGTCGTGGTGAATTCGCCGAACGCGATCCGCAACACCTACCGTCACAGGATGGTCGAGCTTTTCGCCAAGCATCATGTTGCCTCGCCGGCGAGCCACGTTGTTGCAAGCAACGCGAAAGGACCGCCGCCGGCGGCTGCCGTATGGGTCAAGCGCTATGATTTCCACGCGACGCAGCCTTCCGATGTCATTTACATTGCGTCAGAAGCGGGGTGGCATGAGGCCCTGGATCGGTTTGCCAAGCGCGGCATTCCCTTCATCATCGCGCAGGAGCACGTGGCGGGTGACCTGGTCAAATTTTACGGTGTCCGGGGCGAAATGCGGCCGGTGGCTGCCAATTGGTTCGAATGGTTCTATCATCGTGACAAAGGAATGCTGGGTCATTCCTTCGAGGTCGCGCGCCTGCGCGACACGGCGTTCGCTGCTGCGGCCGCCCTGGGACTGGAAGTTTTTGGCGGCGATGCCGTCATCCAGAAAGACGGCAAACCGATGATCATCGACATCAACGCCTGGCCAAGCTATGCCCGGTACCGCGAGCGTGCCGCGCAGGCCATCGCAAATCACCTGGCGGAGCGTTTCGAGCGGCGCGTGCGTATCGTATCCCGGCAAGGAGTTGAGTCATGAAAGGTGCTCCGTCCCGTCACGTGGCGCCGGCACAAAAAGACGGCACTGAACGGCGCACCGTGCCGGGTCCCAGATCGAAAGCGATCTTCGATCGCGAGGCCGAGGCGATGGCGCCGGGCCTGCAATCGATCGCCCTTTATTCGCAGATCGCCGTTGATCGCGCGCAGGGCTGCACGATTTATGACGTCGACGGGAACGAATACCTCGATTTTATTGCCGGCATTGCGGTCGGCAGTGTCGGGCATTGCCATCCCCACTATGTGAAGCGCATCAGCGAGCAGCTCACGCGCTCCACGTTCGGCAGCTTCACGACCGAAACGCGCGCCCGCTTCCTCGAGCTTGTCAGTGACCTGCTGCCGGAAGGCATTACGCACATCCAGCTTTTTTCCGGGGGCGCGGAGGCCGTCGAGGCGGCCTTTCGTCTTGCCAAGTCGGTTACGAAGAAATTCGAGTTCGTCGGTTTCTGGGGCGGCTATCACGGCAAGACGGCAGGCGTGATCGGTCTCCTCGGCGGCGGCTATCGCAACCATCAGGGTCCGTTTCCGCCCGGAATGCATCTATCGCCTTATGCGAACTGTTATCGCTGTCCCTGGAAGCTTGAGCATCCGTCCTGCGGCCTGGCCTGCGCCGATCATCTGCGCAACGTCATCAAGAACGAAACGCAGGGCGAAGTCGCGGCAATCATCATGGAGCCGATGCAGGGCACTGCGGGCAACGTCATTCCGCCCGATGATTTCGTTCATGCCGTGCGGGAGATCGCCGACGAATTCGACGCGCTGCTCATCGCGGATGAGGTGCTGACCGGATTTGGGCGCACAGGGACGATGTGGGCGTCCGACCAATTCGGCCTCAAGCCCGATATCATGACGATTGGCAAGGGGATGGGTGGCGGCTTCCCACTCAGCGGGGTGGCATCGTCGTTCGAGCTCATGTCCGCCAAACCGTTCGGGGAGCCGAGTGGCAGTTCGTCCAGTTACGGCGGAAATCCGCTGGGGGCCGCCGCCGGTCTTGGCGCCGTCGAGGCGATCATCAACGAGCGACTGGTCGAAAACTCCGCTCGTGTCGGCAGGGTGATGCTCGACGCCCTGAGGAAATTGCAGGAGAAATACCGGTTCATCGGCGACGTGCGCGGGCGCGGCCTGATGATCGGCGTCGAGATGGTGGCCGATCGCAAGACCAAAGAGCCTCTCGACAAGGCCATCACGCTCGCGCTTTTCCATGAGGCCTTGGCGCGCGGCCTCGTCACGATGTCGTACTCGCACGTCATTCGTATCAATCCGCCACTGGTGATTACCGAGGATGAGGCGCTGCGCGGGGTCGACATCCTCGACCAGTCGTTCGGTGCCATCGCGCGTCAATTCGGGCTGGACTGAGGCCGCGTCGCGTGTTGCGTGGCGCTTTTATCGGGTTCGGAAACGTCGCGGCAAAAGGGCACCTGCCCGGCTGGCAAACCGTCAAGGACGTCCAGATCGTCGCCGCAACCGATAGCGTTGCGGCGCAAGGCAGGGCCTTTCTGGAGGCTTGCCCTGGCGGACAATGGCACAAGAGCGTCGACGAGCTGCTGTCCGACAAGGCGCTTGATTTCGTCGATATCTGCACGCCGCCAAGCAGCCATGTGGCACTCATCAAGCGCGCACTGGACGCGCGCCTCCACGTCCTTTGCGAAAAGCCTCTGGCCACGCGGATAGAGGATGCGCAAGCCATTGCAGTGGCCGCGGCAGGCAGCGGCCGCGCCGTTCACACCGTGCACAACTGGCTCAAGGCGCCGATTTGCGAGCGGATTTCGGCGCTCGTCGATGAAGGCGCGGTCGGCACCGTGCGGACGGTTCGCTGGCAGACCCTGCGCACGGAGCCGGCAGTCACCGTCACGTCCGACGGGACCAACTGGCGCGCCGATCCCGGTGTCGCCGGCGGCGGAATATTGTTCGATCATGGATGGCACGCGCTCTATTGCGTCGTGCGCTGGCTCGGCGTTCCCCGCGCTGTCAGCGCGCTTTTGGAGAAGCGCCGCTTTCGCGAATGGCCGATCGAAGATACTGCGACCGTGACGCTCGACCGGGGAAACGGCAGCGCTCAGATCTATTTGACCTGGTCAGCGGAGGAGCGCGCCAACCACATCGAGGTCGAGGGCGATCGCGGCCGCATCGAAGTCGTCGACGACGTCGTGGTTCTCAAATCGAACAAGGACGAGCAGCGGTGGTCATGCCCGCCGCCTCTGTCCCAGGGATCGCATCACCGCGATTGGTTCGTCGGTGTCGCGGAGGACTTTCAGCGCGCCGCAGTAGGCGGCGGCAGGGGCAACCTGAATGAAGCGCTGTTGTGCGCACGGCTGATCGATCTTGCCCAGAGGTCGAGTACGGCAGGCGGCGCCCGGATGCCGCTCGACGGTTAGTTGCCGGCTACGCTGTTTGGAGGCGTTCACGCACCGCAAGGAACAGCAAGAGCAAAAAGAAGATCGGTGCGCCTGTCGCCGCCAGGACCAGAAACCAGTTAGACTTCCCGAACAGGGCAAGAAAGAGCACGAGATAGATGAAATCGCGGCGCGACGCGGCGTCTAGCATGCGGGCGAGGGTCTGGCCGGGCACAGTCGCGACCGACGTGAACAGCGGGCCACTGTCTTTTTTCGTGTGCATCACGCGCCAATAGACGAACCAGGCGGACCCCAGGTTGCCGAGTGCTGCCGCGACGCCAAGCAACAATGGCCATGATGCTCCAATCGACAGACTCCAGCCGATGGCCATGCACGCGAAGACGATAATATGAACGACGTTGTCGCCCCAGTAGTCGATGATCCCGCCAAAACGCGATTCCTGGAATTTCAATCTGGCCAACTCTCCGTCACATCCGTCCAGGATCGAGTGTGCCAGGAAAAGAAGCGCTCCGATCGTCTGCCAGAGCCAGTGCGCGGACAGAAAAAAGAATGCGCCACACAGGCCGATGCCGACCGAGAGCAAGGTGATCTGGTTTGGTGTGATTCCGGTAGAGGCCAGGCGGCGGGCAATTCGCAGAGAGATCGGCCGCTCGACATTCCGCGCCATGAATCCGTCGGTATCCTTGACGAGTCCGCGCAGCAAACGCCATTCCGCGTCGTCAACATCGGCTACTGTCGTCACTACCAGCGGATTGATCGCAGCAGGAATCGCAGCCGGCGCTCCGAAGTGTCGCGTGAGCCGCTGCTGCGCCGCGGCCAGGTCATAGGCCCCTTTGTCCGCGTCCAGCACCGCCAGCGCATCCGCGACCGCAGAGGCTGCAAGCAGGATCATCTTATGTGGCATCGCCGCCCATCTGGCCGGCTCAGTCTGCGTTTCGGCGAGCCGCGCGAGCCAATCTGGCTCCGCGAGAATAGCCGAATGCGCAATGATCAGCGACCCGGGCTGCAGAGCGAAGGCATCGGCGAGGCTGCTCCAGCCGGAGATGGCGGTGACGCCGGGTGGTGCGGCCCGGTCGCGCGCCAGAAAATAGATCCGGCTAAAGCCGGCGCGGCCCGCCGCCACAACCGTCCGCCGCGCAAGGCCAAGGCCGAGAACCCTTGGTTCTCCGCCGTCCGCAAATGCCGGCGCGGTCGGCGACGCGCCGGCATCCGGCAAAAGAACCATTATTGGTGGGCTCGGGGCCACGCTGTGCGAACCCTGCTGCATTGGATCTGCGATATACCTCGGCTGGGCACCGGCGTTGATACTACAAGTGGCGCGTCTATTGTTGCCGCGTTCGGTGCCGAATAAAGGGGGGCCGGGTCATTTCCGTTTCGTTCATCATCGCGGGTTTCTTTGGCCTTGCGCTTGTCGTCTACCTGATTGTGTACAGCGGCGCCGGCGAGGTTGCCAACGCCATGCTGGTCGTCGGCTGGTGGCTCTTGCCGATAACAGCCTACCACATCGTTCCAATGTTCTTCTCCGCTCTTTCGTGGCGAGAGCTGTTGCCGTCTGCAACCCGTCCCGACGTTGTCAGTGTCACCTGGATTCGATGGATCCGCGAATCGATCAATTCGCTGTTGCCGGTCGCCAATATTGGCGGTGACATCGCAAGCGCGCGACTGGCGCACCTGCGCGGCGTTCCCGGCCCGCAGGCCGCGGCCAGCATGGTTGTCGACACCACGGTGGGTGTGGTCACCCAGATGGCCTTTGTCATCGCCGGGGTCGCGCTGCTCGTGTTGCGGCCCACCGGCGGCGCCGCATTCGAGGTGGTGGCCGGGGTGCTGGTTGGCGCCGGCGCGCTTGTCGCGGCCGTTACGGCATTCGTCCTGTTTCAACACAAGAATATGTTTGCGCGATTTGCAAAATTGGCGCGGGGTCTGTTGCCCAAGCAATGGCTTGGTCATTTCGCAGGAAGCGCGTCGGCAATCGACGACGCCGTTGTGCTGGCCTATCGCAGGGGCGCCGCCTTCTGGCGGGCGAACCTGCTGCGCCTTATCGGATGGGCTGCAGGCGCGGGTGAGGTTTGGCTGGTGACCTGGTGCCTCGGTCAGCCCCTCGGTGCGACCGATTCCTTTATCCTCGAGAGCTTGTCCTCCGGCGTGCGCGCGGCAGCGTTCATGGTGCCCGCGGCACTGGGCGTTCAGGAGGGCGGCCTTGTCTTGTTCGGTGCGTTATTCGGCCTGCCGGCGGAGATCGGTTTGGCTATTTCTCTGTCGAAGCGCGTTCGTGAGTTGCTACTCGGGTTGCCCGGGCTGCTTTTTTGGTACTGGATCGAGGGGCACTATTTGCTGCGGCGGAACGGGGAGTAGGCACACTCGCCATTGCAGCCGTTCCCGATTCCGGTTTTGTGGTCTCGTCCAGCGCGGTTGCCGGTGAGTCGATGACGTTGGGCAGGCCCAACGCTTCACGCAATTCCGCGCGCCGCGTCTGGTAGTAGCTCGAGCGCAAGAACGCGTAGAAATCGATGGACGCATCCTCGGCCATCTTCAGTTGGCCGAGCCTGACCACCGTGTCCAGGCTTGCCGTGGTGATTGCGATTCCGATCTGCGTTCCGGTCAGCAATCCAACCGGATCGCCAAAGCGATCGACGACATCGCCGACCGCATCGCGTGTCGTGGTGGGTCCCCAATAGGGCCGCACCATGTAGGGACCTTCGCCGACACCCCAGACGAACAACGTCTGCCCAAAATCGCCGGTCTGCTGTGGAATGCCTTCACGGGTCGCGAGATCGACAAGGCCGCCGAGTCCGAAGGTCGTGTTCATGGCAAAGCGCGCCGCCGTCTTGCTGGCGGCGTCGAGGCGGCCCTGCAGCAGATTATTCATGAAGATCCGCGGCTCTTTCAGATTGGAATTGAAATCGTGCAGGCGATCATGCACCGGGCGCGGCACAACCGTTTGGACGGCCTCCGCGACGGGGCGCAGCATTTCCTGGTTCATCGCCAGCATCTGGCGATTGGCATGCTCGTTGGGATCCTGGAGCGGCAGAGCCGCGTCCCGCGGGGTCGCGGCGCAGGCCCCCACAATGATAGGCAATGCGATCGTGATCGCCCATCTGCCCCAGACTTGACCGCGACGCATCTACTTTCCCGCCCTTTTCAATTCCCCTGCAGGTCCGAGGCTTGTCGAATCCCATCACGAGCGCACACGATGATGTAGCGCGCCGATCGGATCGAGTCCGACAAAATTAGCAGAGGCGCTACGGCATAAGTGTTACTTTTTTGTCACAGATCCCAGTTTTAGGCCATTTAGTTACTGCCGCCGGCCTTGTTCTGTGTTGCCAGGAGGGCGGGTTGGAAGAGCACGGCCGCCGCAAGCGTCGTCACGAGGCAAAGGGCCATCAACTTGCCCATGCTCGATGTACCCGGGTGGTGCGAGAACCATAGGCTCCCGAAAGCGGTTGCGGTGGTGCAGGCGCTGTAGATGACAGCCCGAGTCAGACTCGATTGCAGAAAGTTCCGCTCACCGGAACGCCAGGCCATGATGTAGTAAATCTTGAACGCGACCCCGACGCCGAGAAGCAGTGGTAGTGCGATGATGTTCGCGAAGTTCAGCTGCAACCCGATCACGACGCAGATCTCTAGCGTGACGACGATTGCGACGAGCAAGGGCACCAGCGTCAAGGCGACGTGACTCCAGCGGCGTAACACAATGAAAAGGATGAGCGCGATCGACGCCACGGACCAGATCGCGGCCTGAATGAAAGCTTTGACGATGGTTGCCGCTGCTTCGATGACGAAGACCGGCTTGCCGGCTGCGTCAGGCACAACGCCGCGCACGGCTGCCACGAAACGCTCCAGGGTCGCATTGTCATTGCCATCGCCGCTCGGCGCGACCTCGACCCGGTTCAGCCCGTCGGCCGAGACCCAGCGCTGTGTCAACGACCGGGGCAACATCTCGATCGTCACGTGTTCGGCCATGAGTAGGGCTCTGACCTGGCGCAGGGTTGTCACCAAGGGCGCCACGAGAACACGCTCCGCGTCGTCCCGGGCCGCCTGGGATTGCTTCGCCAGTGCTGCCAGGATGCCTGCAAGACGGCGTGCCTGAACGGCGGCCGGGCTGGTGTCGGACTCGGCTGCGGCACCGCGCAGATCGCTGGCTGTTGTGTCGATTGCTGCCAGCGTGTCGGCGGACGTCGGTTTCGGTTCGACCTGGTCAGGATTGAGCGTGTTGCGGAGGAAAAAACTCGCATCGTCGATGATCGCAAGCTTCTCGTCCTGGTCCTTGGGAACAAAGCTT
>DASSSM010000478.1:0-5333 GCA_035708425.1 Pseudolabrys sp. | reverse complement strand
AGCCGCTGATCGAGGGCAGGGTCGATCTCGGTGCGATCGCAACGGAATTTTTGCTGCTCGGGATCGATCCCTATCCTCGCAAGGCGGGCGCTGAATTTGCCGCGGTTAAGACCGCCGATGATAGTGCGCGGCCGTTCGCAGCCCTGGAAGCGCTGAAAAAGCGGCTCGGCGGATAACTTCGAGGAAGCGGGCAACGGGCATGGGCGTGGCAGATAATCGGTTTCTGTGGGATGAACGAGCGGCTATGGTCGCACCCATGTACCGGCTTCACATAAGCGTGCGGCCGGCGCCACAGCCTACGCCGCCAAGAGCGGGCCATGCCGGATAAGGTTCGTATCGCGCTCGATGCCATGGGCGGCGATCACGGCGCACCCGTGATTTTGCCGGGCGCCGACATTTCGCTCACGCGCCACCCCGACATCGAATTTCTTCTGTTCGGTAACAGCGCCGTGGTGCAGCCAGTTCTCGATAAATTGCCGCGCTTAAAAGCGCATTCGAAGGTCGTACATACGGAAGTCGCAATCCGAATGGACGACAAGCCGAGCCAGGCGCTGCGCTACGGCCGATGGAAATCGTCGATGTGGCTTGCGATCGACGCGGTCAAAAAAGGGGATGCCGACGTTGCCGTCTCTGCCGGCAATACCGGCGCCTTGATGGCGATGTCGCGTTTCAATCTTAAGATGATCGAAGGAATTGAGCGCCCGGCGATTGCGGCGCTCTGGCCGACGCTGAAGGGCGAATCCGTGGTGCTCGATGTTGGCGCTTCGATTGGTGCCGACGAAGCGCACCTCGTCAATCTTGCCGCGATGGGCAGTGCGATGGCGCGGGTGCTGTTCGACATCGAGCGGCCGACCGTTGGCCTGCTGAATATTGGCGTCGAGGAGGTCAAAGGACTGGAGCAGGTGCGCGAAGCTGGGCGCATTCTGCGCGAAGGCCAATTTCCGCATTTCGATTACCATGGCTTCGTCGAGGGTGACGACATCGGCAAGGGTGCGGTGGATGTCGTGGTCACTGAAGGGTTTGCCGGCAACATTGCGCTGAAGACCGCGGAAGGGACGGCGCATCAGCTCGCATCTTATCTGCGCGCGGCAATGAATCGCACTTGGGCGGCGCGCTTCGGGTATCTGCTTGCCCGGCAAGCTTTCCGTACGCTGCGTGACAAGATGGATCCGCGCAAATCGAACGGTGGGGTATTTCTTGGTCTCAACGGCGTCGTGATCAAAAGCCACGGCGGTGCGGATGCCGAAGGCACCGCGTCAGCCATCGACATGGGCTATGACATGGTGCGCTACGAGTTGCTGGAGAAGATCGGGCAATCGATGGCGCGCGACCTGCGAGCAGGAACGACGGCGCGACTCGCGGGCGGAGCAGGCTCGTGACAGTTTTGCGTTCGGTTGTGCTCGGTTGCGGCATCTATCTGCCAGCTCGGATCGTCAGTAACGATGAACTCGCGCGTTCCGTTGAGACCACCGACGAGTGGATCGTTCAGCGCACCGGGATTCGCGAACGCCATATTGCGGCGCCGGGCGAGATGACGTCCGATCTCGCGCTCAATGCGGCGCGGGCTGCGCTCATGAATGCGCGTATTGAGGCAAGCTCCATCGATTTGGTCGTGCTCGCGACGTCGACGCCCGACCAGACCTTCCCGGCTACTGCGGTGTCGGTGCAGGCACGGTTGGGGATCACGCGCGGCGCAGCTTTTGATCTCCAGGCAGTCTGCTCGGGTTTCGTCTATGCGCTGCAGGTGACCGACGCGTTGCTGCGCGACGGCACCTACAAGCGCGCGCTTGTCATCGGCGCCGAGACGTTTTCGCGTATTCTGGATTGGAGCGATCGCACGACCTGCGTGCTGTTCGGTGATGGCGCCGGCGCTCTGGTGCTCGAGGCGCAGCCGCAGCCTGGGACCCGCGAGGACCGCGGCATTTTGACGACCCATTTGCGCGCCGACGGACGTCACCGGGCGAAACTCTATGTCGACGGCGGACCGTCATCGACGCAGTCGGTGGGTCACCTGCGCATGGAAGGGCGGGAAGTTTTCAAGCATGCCGTGGCCATGATCACCGACGTCATCGAGGACGCCTTCAAGGCCACAGGCTATAGCGCGACCGATATCGATTGGTTCGTGCCGCACCAGGCCAACAAGCGAATTATCGACGGCTCCGCCCACAAGCTTGGTATCGCACCGGAAAAGGTGGTGATTACCGTGGACCGTCACGGCAATACGTCCGCGGCATCGATCCCATTGGCGCTGTTCGATGCAGTCTCCGACCGCCGCATCAAGCGTGGCAACCTAATCCTGCTGGAAGCAATGGGTGGCGGGTTCACCTGGGGTTCGGCGCTGCTGCGGTGGTGAAGACCGGAGTCCTGACGATCTCCATCAAATTCCTCAAAGGGCCGGTTGACCCCTTTCAACCATGCTAATATCTTCGATAATTCAGTGGGATACCTTCGCCGGGGGCTAGGGTAGGCGATGACCGGAAAAACTGTGACGCGGGCCGACTTGTGCGAGGCGGTCTACCAAAAAGTCGGTCTTTCACGCACGGAATCGGCAGCTTTGGTTGAGTTGGTGCTTAAGGAAATCACCGACTGCCTGGAGCGTGGCGAAACCGTGAAATTGTCGTCTTTTGGCTCGTTTGTTGTGCGTAAAAAGGGCCAACGGATCGGCCGGAACCCGAAAACGGGGAAAGAAGTGCCAATCTCGCCCCGACGCGTTATGGTGTTCAAGCCGTCGGCGATTCTCAAGCAGCGCATCAACAATGGCGCCGCTGAGCCGGGCTGAGCTGACAGCGTCAGTCGCGTAGAACCGCGTTCGATAAACAACTAGAGGTGAGGTCGCTTTGGACAACAAGGCGCCGGACGCTTTTCGCACCATCAGTGAAGTGGCGGACGATCTCGACTTGCCGCAGCATGTACTGCGCTTTTGGGAAAGCCGTTTTCACGAAATCAAGCCGATGAAGCGCGGCGGAGGACGCCGCTATTACCGGCCGGACGACATCGACCTGCTGCGCGGCATACGCCACTTGCTCTACGGCGAGGGCTATACCATACGCGGTGTACAGCGAATTCTGCGTGAGCAGGGCTCAAAGTTCGTGCAAGCCGTATGGGAGGAGGGCGCGCCGCAGCCGCCCCATGGCGTCGTCGAGAGCGAAGAACAATTCGCCGAAGAGAACGAGACAGTCGAAAACCTCCTTGAGGAAGAGAGCGGCATTCGTGGCCGGCTTTCGTCGTTGATTGGCCGCGATCTGGGCGACAACCGGGACGACGCCGCGGCGCGGATTGACCCGCCGATGGCGAGCGCACCCATACCGCGCATCGAACCCGCTGACCGCGCGCTCCACGGCGGCAGTGCCATCGATCAGTCGGTCCAGCAATTGCAGGACGCTGTGCCGGCAGCATCGCGTCAACCTTCGTCAGCTGTGACCGGCGGGTTGGGCGGTGAGGATTTGCACAAATTACGTGCGGTCCTGCATGACCTCGTCGAGTGCCGCAAACTGATTGATGCGGTTGTGACAAGGCCGCATTAGGCCAGTTTCCCACTTCAGTTTTTGAACCGGACGGGCATGGTGCACGACCAATGGCCGTGTAGAATGCTTTCGGCCGTTCGGAGGGGAGGCATGGGGAAGCTCGCAAGGGCGGTGTTGCTTGCGATTGTGACCGTCGCAGGTGTGTTGACGCCTGCGTATGGGCAAGTTCCCAACAATCCCCCGCCACCGACGATCATTGACCACGGGACGCCGATCACGCCGCTCGGCTGGTTCGTCATAGGCTCGGTCGGGTGTGCGGCCGTGTCGCCAATGATCGGCACGGTGATACTGGGCCGCGAACTCACGCTCAACGAAGCCTACCGCTCGACCCTGGGGTGCTTCCTCGGGCCGATCGGCTGGCTATTGGCGGATGCTCTGGTGCCGCCCATGGTCACAACTCAAATCCAGACCCAGACCCAAACGTCGAAGCCGCCGCCTCAGCAGCGGCGCACGGGACGCGGGCGCAATTTCAAGATACCGCCGCAGGGCGAAACACGATTTGTGGTCAACGAACTCGTCCTCGAGTTTGCGCCCGGTGCCACCGCGCAGATGCGCAATACGCTCGCGAACGCTCTGCAATTGACCGAACTGGAATCTCAGAGATTCGAACTGACCGGCCGCACGCTCAGCCGCTGGCGCATTGACGGCACGCGGTCAGTGCGGGCTACGCTGAGCCTGATCGCCCGCAACCATCCTGGTGTATCGGGCGGCTGGGCCAACATGGCCTATATCGTCGCGCAGACGCCGGCACCGGCAGTTCAGGCGCCGCCGGCGGCCACCAGCACCGCGCAATACGTCGTAAACAAGCTGCACCTTCTGGAGGCGCATCGCATCACCAGCGGCGACGACGTGCTGGTCGCGGTGATTGATTCAAAAATCGACACAAAACATCCCGACCTTACCGGCGTGGTCGCCGACGAATACGATGTCGTCGGCTCGCCGCCCATTGCCCATTCGCACGGCACTGCCATGGCTGGAGCGATTGCCGCGCGGAGCAAGTTGACCGGTGTCGCACCGAAAGTGAAGTTACTCGCGGTGCGCGCCTTTTCGGGCTCGGGAGAAAGTGCGGAAAGTACCACGTTCAATATTCTCAAGAGCGTCGATTGGGCGGCGAGCAAGAGCGCGCGCATCATCAACATGAGCTTTGCCGGCCCTCCCGACGACCTCTTACGTGAGATGCTTGTCAAGGCAAATGCGCGTGGCATCGTGCTGATTGCCGCCGTCGGCAATGCCGGTCCACGGTCGCCGCCGCTCTATCCGGCTGCCGACGTGGGCGTCATCGGCGTGACGGCAACGGATGTCGACGACAAGCTGATGCCGCAGGCCAACCGGGGGCCGCACGTTGCGGTGGCGGCGCCGGGTGTCGAGATTCTCGCTGTCGCACCGGATGGGAAGTATCAGGTGACTTCGGGCACTTCCATCGCAGCTGCCCATGCCAGCGGGGTCGCGGCCCTCCTGCTGGCATCGAAACCGAACCTCACGCCTGCCCAGGTACGCGCCAGCCTCACCCGTGCCGCGACCCGAATTCCGGGCAAGCGCAATGAGATCGGAGCCGGGGTCGTCGACGCGTTAGCCGTGATCAACCCAAGTCGCAAATAGCTTTGTCGCAAATAGCCTTCCGGCCCCGCGATCTGCTAGGTAAGGCCCCGAGTCATTCCTCTGGGTCGATCGCCATGGCCGCGCCGGATTCTCTCATCGTTGAACGTCCGTCAAGCGATATTGTTGTCCTGAAGATCAACCGCCCGCAGGTGCGTAATGCGCTCAATCTGGATGTGCGCACGCGGCTTGTTGACGAAGTGACGCGGTGCG
>DASSSM010000477.1:0-3407 GCA_035708425.1 Pseudolabrys sp. | reverse complement strand
CTGTGCGATTGAGTTCCTCGTTGCTGCGCATGGCATTCTGAAAGACGCGTATTGACTTCGCCAACGCGCCGATTTCGTCGGAACGGTTGCTGAACGGTATTGCGATCGAGCCGTCGCCAGCCGCAACGGCCTGTGTAACGTTCGTTATTTCAGTGATTGGCCTTATTACGCTGCGCGCTATGGTCAGTGCGCCCGCAATTGCAAGGATAACCGCAAAGCAGGCGAGCACACTGAGCAGCATTGCCGTGCGATCGATGCCCTCGTCGATCTGGTTATAGATCTGACTCGCACGGTCGGAATAGTGCTGACTAAGCTTCTCGAGATCCTTGCTCAGCTCGGCCCGAACCTGCGTCGGTAGATTCTTTTCAGCCCATTCGCGTGCAGCCTGCGGCCCGGATTGCTTGGCGAGCGGCGCCAGTTTGTACAGTGCATCCTGGTAGCCGGTAATACGGACGGCGAAATTGCTGAACGCCAAGGCGTCGTTATTGCGAACGCTTCGCTGCCAATCGCCGATGACGGAGCTGATTTGATCGGTGACCTTGACCAGCGCGTCGGCATATCTCGTGGCTTCGGCGCGATCCGGAGACATATAGATTCCACGCGTCTCCATCGTGCTGGCATAAATCAGCCCGTTGATGCGCTCGACGTTCCAGCTGCCGGCATTAGCGGACTCAAATTCTTCCGTCAGCGCTGCATGACGATGGGCGTTCGACACCGCGACCATCGACAGCGCCACGGTAGTGGCGGCCATTAGCGCAAAGATCGTATAGAGTCGCGCCGCAATCGAAAGCTTGGGCAGATTCACCAGTCGGCCCCCCGGCCATGCAAGACGTCCCGAAGCGGCTATACTGCGGAAAATTTGTTAACGCTTTGTTCGCCTAAAGGTAGCCATGAGCCTGAAAATCGCCGTTCAAATGGATCCGATCCAACGGATCAACATCAAAGGCGACTCGACATTCGCCTTGCTCCTGGAAGCCCAAAAACGCGGCCACAAGCTGGCTTATTACACGCCTGACCGGCTCGCTTTGCTCAATGGACGGGTTTTCGCACAGATCGAATCGCTCAGCGTACGCGACACCGCAGGCGACTATTTCACCTTGGGTGAGCCGCGGCGTGCCGAACTCACGGAATTCGACGTGGTGTTGCTGCGCCAGGACCCCCCATTTGACCTCGCCTATGTCACGACGACCCACGTGCTCGAACGAATCCATCCCAAGACGCTGGTGATCAATGATCCGGCAAGTGTGCGCAATGCGCCCGAAAAGATGTTCGTCACTGAGTTTCCGGACCTGATGCCCCCAACACTGGTCTCACGCGACCTCGCCGAGATCAAAGCGTTCCGCGCTGAACACGGCGACATTGTCATGAAGCCGCTTTACGGCAAAGGCGGCGAAGCCGTATTCCGGCTCGCGCGCGAGGATCTCAACTTCGGCTCGCTGTTCGACCTGTTCACGGCGACCTTTCGCGAGCAATGGGTTGTGCAGAAGTTTTTGCCGAACATCAAAAACGGCGACAAGCGCATCATCCTGGTCGACGGGGAATATGCCGGCGCCGTGAATCGGATACCGGCGGCGGACGATCTGCGCTCCAACATGGTTCGAGGCGGCGTGCCGGCCGCTACCGAATTGACGAAACGCGAGGCTGAGATCTGCAAGCGGATTGGCCCGGCTCTGCGTGATCGCGGGCTGCTCTTTGTTGGCATCGACGTGATCGATGGTTTTCTCACCGAGATCAACGTCACCTCGCCAACCGGAATCCGCGCAATAAAGAATCTCGGCGGTCCTGATGTGGCAGCGCTGATCTGGGACACGATCGAGGCAAAGCGGCGCGTAAAACCATGAGCGTCGCGCTCACCATCGCAACAACCGACTACGATCACTTTCGCGATTTTCGTTTTGGCCTGGTACGCGCTGAAGGGATTGAAGTTAATTGGCTCACGCTCGGGCACCACGAGATTTTTTCGCGTTTCACCTTTAATCGCGAATGGGACGTATCCGAGCTTTCGTTCGCCAAATTCTCGGCGCAGGTGACGCGCAAAGATTCCGACATCATCGGTTTGCCGGTCTATGCCTCACGTCTGTTTCGTTTTGCTTCGTTTTACGTGAACCGCAAGGCCGGCATTAAAACGGCAAGCGATTTGCGTGGCAAACGCGTCGGCGTTCCCGAATGGGCGCACACGGCCGCCGTCTATATGCGCGGGTGGCTGATGCACGAGGTCGGTGTCGGGCTGTCCGACATCGACTGGATACAAGCCGGTACCAACGAAGCCGGCCGCATCGAGAAGGTAGAGCTATCGCTACCGAAGGGCGTGCGGCTTACCAGCATGCCGGAGAAGACTCTTAGCGGCATGATCGCCTCCGGCGAACTCGATTGTGTCATCATTGCGCGGCCACCGAATTCGTTCCGTGAGAAGCATCCGGACGTGGTACGTCTTTTTCCCGATTATGAATCCGAGGAGCGACGCTATTACGAGGAAACCCGTGTCTATCCGATCATGCATGTCATTGCGATGCGCAAGGCGACACTCGACGGAAGGCCGTGGGTCGCGCGCAATTTGTACAACGCATTTGAAGAATCAAAACGGCGCAGCCTCGACCGCATTCTCGACCCGGCCGTCTCCCGCTACCCGGTACCGTGGCTGACGGCCTATACCGTCCGCATGCAACAGATGTTCGGCGGCGACACGTTCCCCTACGGAATAGAGCCAAACCGGCCTACCTTGGAGTTATTCCTGCGCTACGCACACGAGCAGGGGATCGCGCATCGTCTCGCGAAGCCGGATGATATTTTCCCGGCCGGTATCATGGCCTCGGTGAAAGTCTGACTACTTGGCGGCGCGCTTGGCCGCCTCAGCGCGGATGTCCGGCGCCGTCATCGTCGTAAGGTCGAAGGGCGCCTTGAGATTGCCGGCCTTTACCAGTTCGTTCTGCATCCAGTTCAGCTTGTCAATCGGCAACGTCACCGACGGATCGATGGCATGGCGATTGATCGCGTCGTCAAAAGCGTATGCAGGACGCGGATCATCCGGTTTGGCGTGGATTGCTGATTGCGTCAGTCTGACCGTCTCGTCACGGTGGCTGACAGCAAATTTGAGCGCCTCCATCTGCGCAGCAATAAAGCCGATTGCATCGGCTCGCCTCGCTGCAATTGTCTTACCGGTCATGCTCAGGCACAGCCGTACATAGTTCGGCAGCACATCGTGGCCATATACCAGCATTTTCACGTCTTTCGGCGCGACCGCCATGAATTCGGCCGCGACGATCCCCGCGTCGGCAACACCGGCCGTGACGGCCTTGTATCGATCGAGGTCGCCACCGAGATTGGCAAAACGCACATCGGACGCGGACATCTTGTGCTGCTCCAGAATGGCGTTGATGAGGAGGTTCGGCAGCGATCCTGGGGCTGCC
>DASSSM010000476.1:0-2581 GCA_035708425.1 Pseudolabrys sp. | reverse complement strand
CCCGGACCATAGTCCGAGACCATGGTGTACACCCTGCGCACGCCGCTCTTGTACACCCAGGCGCCGAATGCATTCTCGAGTTGCGGAATGGTAAGTGATGTGCGGGCGATATACGGGGACTTGGCGGTGATGATGGAGGTTGCCGCATTCATCACCACCATGAGCTTCTTGGCTTCGGCGGAAATATCGGCCGCTCCGAGCGCTTCCGGCGTAAGCGTGAACCCTGCGAGGATATCAACCTTGTCACGCACAACGAGCTCCTGCGCCAGCCGCTTGGCCACATCCGGATTTGGTCCGTTCGTGTCCTTGCGGATAAGCTCAATCTTCTTTCCCGCAACGGTGTCGCCATGCTGCTTGACGTAAAGCTTGATGGCATTGTCCATCTGCGTCGCGGTGTCGGCAAACTGACCCGAATAGGCCATGATCAGGCCGATCTTGACGGTCTGCTGCGCGTTCGCTGAAGTGACCGCCAGCATTGTCGCCGCCGCAAAAAGCAAAGTCTTTCGCATGCAAGTTCTCCCAAGGGCCGCCCTCAAACGCGACGGCTCGTCCTGCAGGCTAGCGGGCTTTTAGGCTGGCGTCACGGAGCCCCCTGGCATGCTGAAGTTTTCCATCTTCGATCACCTCGACAGCGATGGTGGGCCGTTGGGCCAATTTTTCGAAAACCGACTGCGCCTGCTCGAGCTGATCGAGCAATCGGGCTTTCACGCCTATCACATGGCAGAGCACCATTCGACGCCGCTCGGCATGGCGGGGAGCCCGAGCGTGTTCCTTGCCGCGGCGGTCCAGCGCACCAGCAAAATCAGGATCGGCCCACTTGTCTACGTCCTTCCGCTTCATCATCCCCTGCGCCTCTACGAAGAAATATGCATGCTCGACCATCTCAGCGGCGGCCGCCTTACGGTAGGCGTTGGCCGCGGCGGCGCATTGATCGAGCACCAGCGTCTTGGTGTCGATCCCGCGCTCGCCCCGGCGATGTATCACGAAGCGTTCAGCGTGCTCATGCTTGCTTTCGAGGCCGACGTGGTCGACTTCGAGGGGCGCTTCTACAACTACAAGGATTACGTCGTGCAGATGAAACCGGTGCAGCGCCCGCACCCGCCGCTCTGGTACGGCGCGCCGAACGCGGACGCGATTGCGTGGGCAGCTCCACGGGGCGTGAACGTGGTGTCGCTGGGACCCGGCACACGCGCGCGGGCGATCAGCGACCGCTATCGCGAGGAATGGAAAAAGCTCGGACGCGACAGTGCCACGCTGCCGGGGATCGGAATTACCCGGCATATCGTGGTCGCCGACACCGACGACCAAGCGCAATCGATTGCGCGCGCCGCCTATCCGCGCTGGCGCGAAGCGATCGAGCATCTTTGGCGGCGTGCAGGCGTGGATTTCGTCCTGAAGGAAATCTACCCGAGCGATTTCGGCGCGCTTGAGCGCATCGGTCACGGCATTGCCGGCTCGCCGGCCACCGTTCGTGACTATCTGGCGCGCCTCCAATCGGAGACCGGCGTCAACACGGTCTTATGCCAGATGGTGTTCGGCGGCATGCGTTTCGAGCATGCCGCGGACTCAATCCGCCTGTTCGGGCGCGACGTCATTCCGGCATTCGCATAACGGGCCGCCGGCTCTCTGGAATACTCCGTCGCGCGGTGTTACCAGCGAAGCGAAATGCCGGGTTTCCAATCATGAATGTACCGACGGACGAAGCGTACGGCGTCATTGACTCGCCGGCCGCATGGCTGCGCCTGCTTGTGGCGATGGTTCTCTCCACCATCGGTGGAGTCGGTATGTGGTCGATCATGGTGGCACTGCCGACGATTCAGGCCGACTTTGGCGTCAGCCGCGCCAACGCATCACTGCCCTTCACCATGGTGATGTTCGGCTTTGCTGGCGGCGGCGTGCTGATGGGACGGCTCGCGGACCGCTTCGGGATCGCCGTACCGCTCGCCCTTGGAACACTTGCGGTCTCTGCCGGCTATCTCGCGACCGGGTGGTCATTCAGCCTGTGGCAGGTTGCGCTTGCACACCTGCTGATCGGCATCGGCTGCTCAGCCAGCTTCGGCCCGCTGATGGCGGATATCTCGCATTGGTTTGTCCGCCGGCGCGGCATCGCGGTTTCGCTGGCCGCCGTTGGAAATTACGTCGCTGGCACGATCTGGCCACCGGTATTGCAGCATTTCATCGCCACATCCGGCTGGCGCGCGACCCACATCGCGGTCGGCTTGTTCTGTCTGGCGACGATGATGCCGCTGGTGCTCTTCATGCGCCAACGCATCGAAGATCATCACGTCGACGAGGCGGGTGCGGCCGCGGCGCAACGGCAGGCCAGCATGCCGGCTTCACCGATGAACTTGCAGATTCTCCTTTGCATCGCGGGAGTCAGCTGCTGCGTAGCGATGGCAATGCCACAGGTGCACATCGTCGCCTATTGCGGCGACCTCGGATTCGGGGCGGAACGCGGGGCGAAGATGCTTTCCCTGATGCTCGGCTTCGGCATCATCAGCCGGGTCGCCTCCGGCTTCATCGCCGACCGTGTCGGCGGCATCACCACGCTGCTGATCGGCTCCGTGCTGCAAGGCGTGGC
>DASSSM010000475.1:0-2556 GCA_035708425.1 Pseudolabrys sp. | reverse complement strand
TCACCGCAATCGAGCCGGTGCATCTGGAGTATTTCGGCACGCTTGAGAAAATCGCCGATGCCAAGGCTGAGATATTCGCCGGCGTCGAGGCGGGCGGCGCGGCCGTGGTCAACCGCGACAATGCGCAGTTCGCGCAGCTTGCGGCCGCGGCGCGCGCGGCCGGCATCAAGCGCATCGTTTCATTCGGCGAACATGGCGACGCGGATGCGCGGCTGCTGCGCATTTCACTGCAGACTGACTCATCGACCGTGGAAGCCAGCATCCTGCGGCAGCCGGTGACCTACAAGATCGGGATGCCGGGCCGCCATATTGCACTCAACTCGCTTGCCGTCCTGGCGGCAGCGTCGCTCGCCGGAGCTGACCTCGCGCTCGCCGCGCTTGCGCTGGGCAATCTCAAGCCGCCGAGCGGTCGCGGCACGCGCAGCACCCTGACGGTTCGGGGAGGAACAGCTCTGCTGATCGATGAAAGCTATAACGCCAATCCTGCATCCATGCGGGCGGCGATCGCCCTGCTGGCTGAGGCCCCGATCGGGCAGCAAGGCCGCCGCATTGCCGTTCTCGGCGATATGCTGGAGCTCGGCCCGCAAGGCGGCGAATTGCACCGTTCACTCGCAAATGTGGTCGCGGAAACGGGCATCGACCTCGTTTTTTGCTCGGGACCGCTTATGCACCATTTGTGGGAGGCTCTTCCCTCACGTGCCCGGGGCGGCTATGCCCAGACCGCGGCAGCGCTGGAGCCGGCCGTGCTCGGGGCCATCGGTGCCGGCGACGCCGTGATGGTGAAGGGGTCCCTCGGTTCGAAAATGGGTCCGATCGTCACGGCATTGGAGAAGCAGTTCCCCAAGCAGACCGCGCTCGAGAGGGCGCCAGGCTGAAAGTCAGAGTTTTACCCGATGTTCTATTGGCTGACCGAGCTGTCCGACAAAATCTCGTTTTTCAACGTCTTTCGCTACATCACCTTCCGCACCGGCGGTGCGATCGTCACCGCGCTCGTCTTTGTCTTCTTGTTCGGTGGCCCGATCATCGACGTCCTGCGTCTTAAGCAAGGCAAGGGACAACCGATCCGCAGCGACGGTCCGCCGTCTCACCTCGTCACCAAGAAGGGTACGCCGACCATGGGCGGGCTGATGATTCTGTCCGGCCTGCTGGTGTCGACATTGCTCTGGGCCAATCCGCGGAGTCCCTATGTGTGGGTCGTGCTTGGGGTGACGCTGTCGTTCGGGATCATCGGCTTCTACGACGACTATCTCAAAATCACGAAGGAGACCAATGCAGGGATTTCCGCCCGGACCCGGTTGATAGTCGAGACTGTGATCGCGGTGCTGGCATGCACGGCGTTCGCGCAGCTCGGCCGTGGAGCGATTTCGACATCGCTGGTCTTCCCGTTCTTCAAGGACCTGATGATCAATCTTGGCGTCGCATTCGTATTGCTCGGCGCCTTCGTGATCGTTGCCGCCGGCAACGCCGTCAATCTCACCGACGGTCTGGACGGTCTCGCGATCGTGCCGGTCATGATCGCGGCGGCGACCTTCGGCTTGATTTCATACCTCGCCGGCAACGCCGTGTTCGCGGAATATCTGCAGATTCATTACGTGGCCGGCACCGGCGAACTGGCGGTGCTTTGCGGAGCGGTGATCGGCGCAAGTCTCGGTTTTCTCTGGTTCAACGCACCGCCGGCATCGATCTTCATGGGCGACACAGGCTCGCTCGCACTCGGCGGCTTGCTCGGCGCGGTGGCCGTCGCCATCAAACACGAGATCGTGCTGGCGATCGTCGGTGGACTGTTTGTGCTCGAAGCCGTGTCGGTGATCGTCCAGGTGGTGTCGTTCAAGTTGACGGGCAAGCGCGTATTCAAGATGGCCCCTATCCACCACCACTACGAGCAGCTTGGCTGGACCGAGCCGCAGATCGTCATCCGCTTCTGGATCGTCGCGGTCGTGCTGGCCCTGGCAGGGCTCGCGACATTGAAGTTGCGATGAACAAGGTTTTGTCGTCCGCGTGGGTTCCGACCCTCGCGGAGTTTATCATCGGGCCGCGCTTCGCGCGGACCCGTTGGCTCGGCCGGGACGACAGAGCGAAATGATTCCCGTCACGACGTTCGCCGGACAACAGGTCGCGCTCTTCGGCCTCGGTAGCTCCGGTCTTTTGGCGGCGCGCGCGCTGAAAGACGGCGGCGCCGACGTGATTGCCTTTGACGATGATGCCGGGAAAATCGCCGAAGCGCAGGCGGCAGGGATAAAGATGCAGGACTTGTGCAATCTTGACTGGACGAAAACCGCGGCCCTGGTGCTGGCACCCGGCGTGCCGCTGACGCACCCGCAACCGCATTGGACGGTCGATCTGGCAGGCAAAGCCAATGTCGAAGTGATAGGAGACATCGAGCTGTTCTGCCGGGAGCGCGCCAAATCCGGAACACAATGCCCGCTCGTGGCAATCACGGGCACCAACGGCAAATCGACGACGACCGCACTTACGACACACCTGTTACAGAGCGCCGGTGTTGATGCGCAGATGGGCGGCAATATTGGCGTGCCCGTTCTGGCGCTCGCGCCGTTC
>DASSSM010000474.1:0-3680 GCA_035708425.1 Pseudolabrys sp. | reverse complement strand
GGCGGAGCCGCCCTCGATCACGCCCATGATGTCGGACTCCTTCATGATCAGGAGATCCTGGCCGTCGATCTTCACTTCGGTGCCCGACCATTTGCCGAACAGCACGGTGTCGCCGACTTTCAAATCGATCGGGATCAGCTTGCCGCTCTCGTCGCGGCCCCCCGGGCCGACGGCGATGATTTCGCCCTGTGAGGGTTTCTCCTTGGCCGTATCGGGAATGATGATGCCGCCGGCAGTCTTTTCCTCGGCATCGATGCGCTTGACGACGACGCGGTCGTGAAGCGGACGGAACTTCATGGCAATCCTCCTAAGTTATTGGACAATCCATATTTTCGGTAGCCGGCTGGTCTCCCCGCCTGCTCCTAGCCGCCACATGGGTGGCAGCTTTTTCGCCCGCAAGAGGGGTCGGAAAATTTTTTAGCACTCAATGCCGGCGACTGCCAACAACTACCGAAGAGCCCGTCGCTGCAATGGTTAACAGCGAAGTGTAAGCGCCCTCACGTTACCTCGGGCGGCCGGCGTCGGGGCCGCTGGAGGGCTGTTAGCAGGCAGGGAGGGCTGCTGCTATCGCTTTGATTTCAAACAGCTTGTTTACCTTTTCGGCTTGCAATGGAGAGTGCCGGAAACGGAAACTTGAAGTCCGACTCGCACGGAGGACGAAATGGTTTCAGAGGATTTCCGTAAACAAGTGAGTGGTTACGGCCTGACGACCGCGCATATCCTGTACCGCCGTCCCGATCATCACTGGCTGCTGCAGTCTTACGTTTGGCAGAACTACGACCTGTTCCCGGAATTCCCTGAGCTGCATCGTTTTCTGGCTTTCTGGAAGGAAAAACTGGAAGGGCCGCTGCATTCAGTGCGCGTCGCGCACTGCAAGCTGATCAAGCCGGCCGAACTCCAGGCCATCAACGACGAATTTCGCCTGCATTAGAGCCGCGCTGGCGGGCAAGGCGCGGCCAAGGCGCGCGTTGCCAACGCCACCCCACTGGTGAGAATGAGGGGAACGGCCCAGCTCACCGGAGAATGCAGTGGCGCGTATTCGTTTTGATTTCGGCACGCTCACGCTTGATGCCGAATTGCTCGACACGCCGACCGCCAAGGCAATTGCCGCGGCGCTGCCGATCACCTCGTCCGCACTGACATGGGGTGAGGAGGTCTACTTCGATGTGCCGGTTGAAGTGAAGCGCGAGGCGAACGCGCGCGCCGTAGTTACGCCTGGCGAAGTCGCCTATTGGCCGGAGGGGCCGGCGATCGCGCTCGGCTTCGGGCGCACGCCGATCAGCCAAGGAAACGAGACGAGGCTGGCGAGCCCGTGCAATATTTTCGCGAAGGCGCTCGGCGACGTGAAGACCCTCGGAAAGGTGAAAGCCGGGACGAAGGTCGAGGTGAGGACGCTTGAATAGACGACCTGGCCGACCGAATATTCCTTACATGCGGATGGGCTGGACGATTCCGCGCAATCAACAGGTGAAGTGATGGCTGGCGTATTCCGGGATGACCAAATCTTCGTCGGCAAGAGCAAGAAGCCGGAATATCTCACGCTCAAATTTGCAAACCGTCATGGACTTGTGACCGGCGCCACCGGCACGGGAAAGACTGTGACGTTGCAGGTGCTGGCGGAAGGTTTTTCGCGCGCTGGTGTCCCTGTATTTGCTGCCGACATCAAAGGCGATCTGTCAGGCATCGCCGAGCCTGGCGAGGCAAAGGACTTCCTGGTCAAGCGCGCAACGGAGGTCGGCTTCAAATATCAGACCGACGAATTTCCTGTGGTGTTCTGGGACCTGTTCGGCGAGCAGGGGCATCCGATCCGCACGACCGTTTTCGAGATGGGCCCATTGCTGATCTCGCGGATGCTCGATCTCAACGATGTGCAGGAAGGCATCATCAATATCGCGTTCCGTTTCGCGGACGATGAATTTGGGTCGAGCGACGCCGCGAACAAGGGATTGGTCGACCTTAAGGATCTGCGTGAGCTTCTCGCTTATCTGTCCAACAATGCAAAAGAGGTCGGCGCGAAGTACGGCAACATCGCGACGGCGACAGTCGGTTCGGTGCAGCGCCAGCTTCTGGTGCTGGAGAATCAGGGCGGCGCCAAGTTCTTCGGCGAACCGGCGCTCAAGCTCGAAGACATGATGCGCACCGACCGCGACGGCCGCGGCATCATCAACATTCTTGCGGCCGACAAGCTGATGGAGAACCCACGTCTTTACGCCACCTTCCTTCTGTGGCTCATGTCGGAGCTGTTTGAGTCGCTGCCGGAGGTGGGTGATCTCGACAAGCCCAAGCTGGTTTTCTTCTTCGACGAGGCGCACCTGCTGTTTAACGAAGCGCCGAAGAACCTGCTCGACAAGATCGAGCAGGTGGTGCGGCTCGTCCGCTCAAAAGGCGTCGGAATCTATTTCGTCACGCAGAATCCGCTCGACGTCCCTGACAAGGTGCTGGCGCAACTGGGCAACCGCATCCAGCACGCGCTGCGCGCCTTCACGCCGCGCGATCAAAAGGCGGTCCGGGCGGCGGCGGAAACATTCCGGCCCAACCCGAAACTCGACACGGCAAAAGTGATCACGGAATTGGGCAAAGGCGAAGCGCTGGTGTCGTTTCTGGAAGGCAACGGCACGCCGTCGATGGTCGATCGCGCATTGATTTGCCCTCCATCTGCCCGCCTCGGCCCGGTGACAAGCGCGGAACGCAAGGCCGTCATCGCCAGGAGCCCGATCCGCGGCAAATACGACCAGACCGTCGATCCGGAATCGGCGTACGAAATATTGCAGGGCCGGGTGCAGGAACGCGCCGGCGCACCTGAAGCGGCGCCTGAACGCGCCCGCAAAGGTGCGGAGCCGACGTCTCCGCCGCCATCTTCCGGTGGCGGCTGGACTGATGTGCTCGGTGGAGTTCTCGGCGGAGGAGGTCGCTCGCGCCGCATGTCGACCAGCGAGGTGGTCGTCAAACAGGTTGCCCGCTCCGTCGCGTCGCAAGTGGGAACCCAGGTCGGCAAAGCGTTGATCCGCGGACTGCTGGGCAGTCTGGGCGGTGGACGTCGTTAGGCGCGCACCGCTTCGGTTGTCGCTTCCTTGCGTCAGCCTCTTCCGACGAACGGCATCGTGTTAGCCATCACCGTCATGAACAGGACGTTGGTGTCGAGCGGCAGGCTTGCCATGTAGACGACGGCGTTGCCGACGTGGTCGGCCTCCATGCGGGGCTCGATCATCTTGCGGCCGTCCGGTTGCAGCACGCCCTCGCCCTGAACCATGCGCTCTGTCAGCGGTGTCGCCGCATTGCCGATGTCAACTTGGCCGCAGCAGATGTCGTATCTTCGGCAATCGAGCGACGTGGATTTCGTCAAGCCAGTCACCGCGTGCTTGGTTGAGGTGTAGGCGACCGAGTAAGGCCGCGGCGCGTGCGCGGAGATCGAGCCGTTATTGATGATGCGGCCGCCGCGCGGATTCTGGCTCTTCATGATCTTGATGGCTTCCTGCGTGCACAGGAACATGCCGGTCAGGTTTGTCGCGACGACGTTCTGCCAGGTTTCGAAGGGCAGATCCTCGAGCGGCACCGCCGGAGCGCCGATGCCGGCATTGTTGAACAGGATATCGAGGCGGCCGAAAGTTGATGTGACCGTCGTGAACAGCGACACAATCGACTCACGTTTCGACACGTCGGTCGGCACAGCCAGGGCTTGC
>DASSSM010000473.1:0-3716 GCA_035708425.1 Pseudolabrys sp. | reverse complement strand
CCGCGTGATGCAAGCGAACCCGCAACTCGGCATCCTGCAGGGCCTGGTGGTGGGGATGCCCTCGACCAGCGCATTCGCCCGCATCTTCCAGTTCGGGATGCGGCTCGGCATGCGGTCCTACACGATCGGAAGCGCGTGGTGGCAGGGAGACTGCGGCCCTTACTGGGGCCACAACGCAGCCCTGCGGTTGAAGCCGTTCATCGAGCACTGTGCCTTGCCAATTCTGTCGACAGATGGAGCGCAGGATCGTCATCTCCTCAGTCACGACCAGATCGAGGCGGCTCTAATGCGCGCTGCCGGATACGAAGTCCGCGTCCTGCCCGAAGAGAATCTCGGCTGGGAGGAGAACCCGCCGACCTTGATCGAATTCATCCGCCGCGATCTGCGTTGGTGCCAAGGCAATATGCAGTACTGGCGCTTCCTGATTCATCCCGGTCTCGCACCGGTCAGCCGCTATCAGTTGGGTCTCGCAATTCTGATGTTCATCGGGTCGCCGGCGTGGATGGCAATACTGGCGCTGACCGCCCTGTTGTTCTTTTTCGCCGATCCATCCGTCCGCTTCATGCGGGCCGACGCGGGTATTGCACTCTTCATTTGGACACTGCTGATGTGGTTCGCGCCCAAGATCGCCACTGCCACCGATATTCTTTTACGACCCGATCTTCGCCGGGGATTCGGAGGGACCGCGCGGTTTGTGGCAAACTACTTGATCGAGCTGGTCTATTCGATCTTGCTGGTGCCGGTCCTCTGGTTCGGTCACACGATATTTCTGATCGGTTTGCTGCCCGGCCGTGAAATCGGATGGATCGGGCAAACGCGTGACGACCACACAGTGCCATTGTCTTTGGCCTTCCGTACGCTGTGGCCGCACACGCTGCTTGGGGTCGCAGTACTGGCTGCCCTGGCCGCGACCCGGCCTGCTGCGATTCCCTACGAGGCCTTTCTCGCGGCCGGCCTGGCATTTTCCATTCCGTTCGCGATGGTGACTGCCTGGCCGCGTGTTGGAGCTTTTTGCGTCCGCGTCGGCATTGGCCGTCTGCCCGAGGAAACCGCGCCGCCCGCCGCGCTGCGCGCGCTCGCGCTGCCCGCGGTCGAGACCGCGGCGCCGATACTCAGCCCGGTCTGACACGTGTTCGGATTGCTGAAGACCACGGGCGGCATTCTTCGGTCGCTTCGCATCTACTACGGTAATCGCACGCACGCCTCCGCCATGGATCGCCTCTACGGCCAATTCATCAAGGATGGCGATCTTGTTTTTGATGTCGGCTCGCATGTCGGCGATCGCGTGGCCTCGTTCAGCCGTTTGGGTGCGCGTGTCGTTGCGGTTGAGCCTCAGCCGGCGATGATCGCGGTGCTGAAATTGCTTCACGGCCGAAATTCCGCCGTGACCATTGAGCCCGTTGCCGTCGGCCGGGAGGCCGGATCGGCAAGCCTGATGATCAATCCGGGCAACCCGACGGTTTCGACCGCGTCGCGGGAATTTGTCACCGCCGCGCACAAGGCTCCGGGCTGGGAAGACCAGCGTTGGACAAGGACAATTCAGGTGCCGGTGACGACGCTCGACGCCCTGATCGGGAAGCACGGCATGCCGGCCTTCATCAAAATCGACGTCGAGGGATTCGAGGCCGAAGTGCTGGCAGGCCTCACGCAGCCAGTGAAGGCCCTGTCATTTGAATTCACGACGATTCAGCGTGACGTGGCCCGCGCCTGCATCGAGCGGTGCCGCGCCCTCGGCTACACGCGCTTCAATAGTGCGCTTGGCGAAAGCCACTCGCTGACCCATGAGCAGTGGGCTGACGGCGATACGATAGCCGCCTGGCTGGCGGCCCTGCCGCATTCGGCCAATTCCGGGGACATCTATGCAGCGCTTGCCTGAGTCCGCACAGGCAAAGCGCAACCGGCTCATCGCCGTCGGTCTGGCCGTTGCGGGATTCGGTCTGACGCTGTTGATCTTCTACCCAGGTATCATGACTTACGATGCCAAGTTCGTTTACGAGGACATCGCAAAGCACACTCTGGGCGACTGGCAGTCGCCGGCGATGACGGTGCTCTGGGCGCTGATAGATCCGATCTCGCCGGGCTCGGCCAGCATGTTCCTGCTGACGGCGGCCGCCTATTGGCTCGCCTTTGGCGCGCTTGGCGTCACGCTTGCGGGCCGCTCCGCCTGGCTGGGCGTGCTGCCGCCCCTTCTGGCGCTGTTGCCGCCGGCCTTTGTTCTCGTCGGCGTGCTGTGGCGCGACGTACTGTTCGCGGTCACCTGGCTGCTCGCAGTGGTGCTGACTTTCGCCGTCACGGATCGCTCGCCGAGACTACGCGTGCCGATCCAAATCGTCGCCTTCCTGCTCTGCTGTCTTGGCGTTCTGCTTCGGCCGAACTCAATTATCGCCGCACCACTGCTTGCCATTTACATCGTCTGGCCGTTGCAGATGCGGTGGAAGCGCACGGCCATTCTGTTCGTCCCCGCGATTGCCGCCTTCTTTGGCCTTGTGCAGCTCATTTACTATGGCGCTCTGGGAGCGACTCGGCAACATCCGTTGCAGTCGATCATGATTTTCGACCTCGGCGGCATCAGTCACTTCACCAAGGAAAATCAATTCCCCGTCACCTGGAACGAGCGCGACACCGCCTTGCTGCTGAACGGTTGCTATCGGCCGACCGAGTGGGATCTTTATTGGCGGCTCGAACCGTGCAAATTCGTCATGCACAAGATCGAAACTGAAGAAAAGCTGTTCGGCACGCCCGTGATCCCGCGGGCCTGGGCGCGCGCGGTCGTGCGGCACCCGATCGCCTATATGGAGCACCGCGGCAGCTTCATGTGGAATTTCCTTGGCGGCTCGAATCTTACGATGTGGGTTGCCAATATCGAGAGGCCTAATGAGACCATCTTTCCCGATCGTCCGGCATTCGCCGTGCTTATGGTTGTGCATGACGTTCTCAAGCCGACTGTCCTCTTCCGCGCCGGCTTCTGGCTGCTGGCCTGTTTGGTGATATTCGCCTTGTCATGGCGCCGGTGGCACACGCCGGAGGGCGCATTTGCGCTCGCGGCTTGCGGATCGGCGTCGCTTTATGTGCTGACGTTCTTCTCGGCGGGGGTCGCATCCGATTTCCGTTACGGCTACTGGGCCGTGCTCGCGAGCATCGCCGGATTCACGGCGTTGCTTAGCCCGGTCAGACCCCAACCGGGCTGAACTGCGCCTTGGTTAGCTGCGCAAAGCGGCCGTCGAGCCGATACAATTCCTCGAACGTGCCGGTCTCGACGATGCGTCCGCCGTCGAACACCAGAATTTTGGTCGCCTTGCGTATGGTCGCAAGGCGATGCGCGATAACAAAGGTGGTACGGTTCTTCATCACCTCGTCCAGGGCCGCCAACAGACGGGACTCCGTCGCCGCATCGAGCGCGCTGGTTGCCTCATCAAGGATCAATATCGGCGGATCCTTCAGCAAAGCGCGCGCGATGGACAGACGCTGCCGCTCGCCCCCGGAGAGCGAGCGGCCGCGCTCGCCGACCTTGGCGTCAAAGCCGTCCGGATTTGCGTCGATGAAATCGAGTGCTTGTGCACGCGCAGCGGCATTCCGCAGTTCGTCATGGGTTGCATCCGGCTTTCCGATGCGCAAGTTTTCCGCAATCGAGCGGTTGAACAGCAAGGCTTCCTGAAAAACCACGCCAATGTTGCGGCGCAGGGCGCTAAGCTGGATGTCGCGTATATCGGTACCGT
>DASSSM010000472.1:0-2808 GCA_035708425.1 Pseudolabrys sp. | reverse complement strand
CAGGCCGCGCGTGTTCTTGAGGGGATTTCCGGGTGTGACGAGCCACCAAACCCGGTCGAGCTTGAGGCGCTTCAAGGCAAGAAGTGCTGCGCCGAGATGAGCTTGGTGCGGCGGGTCGAAAGTTCCACCGAACAGGCCGATCCTCATGCCGGGCGCATGCGGAGGCAGTAAGCGCTCGGACATGTCGCGTTTCTTCGCCGTCACGGCCGGGTCTGACCGTTTCCGTGGATACGATATTTGAACGTCGTGAGCTGATCTACGCCGACAGGACCGCGCGCATGCAGTCGCCCGGTGGCGATGCCGATCTCGGCACCGAAGCCAAATTCCCCGCCATCGGCAAATTGCGTCGACGCGTTGTGCAGCACAATGGCTGAATCGACTTCGCGCAGGAACTTTTCCGCGGTTGCCTGATCCTCGGTAATGATTGCGTCCGTGTGATGCGACCCGTAGCGTTCGATGTGGTCGATCGCGGCCTCGACGTTGTCGACGACTTTGACGGCAATTATGGCGTCGAGGTACTCGGTGCTCCAATCTTCTTCGGTTGCCGGTTTGACGCGTTTGTCGACCGCCAGTGTCGCCTTGTCGCCGCGGATTTCGCAGCCGGCCGCGATGAGCATTTCAATCAGCGGCTTGAGCTGGCTGCCGGCGCCGGCGCGGTCGACCAGAAGCGTTTCGGCGGCACCGCAGACGCCGGTACGCCGCATTTTCGCATTGAGCACGATTTTCTTGGCCATATCGAGCGAAGCCGCCTTGTCAACGTAGACGTGACAGACACCTTCGAGGTGCGCGAATACCGGCACGCGCGCTTCCGCCTGCACCCTCGCCACGAGACTTTTGCCGCCCCGCGGCACGATCACGTCGATATTGCCGTCGAGCCCGGACAGCATGAGACCCACCGCCGCGCGGTCACGAGTCGGCACAAGCTGGATTGCAGCCTCAGGCAGGTTGGCCGCGCGCAGGCCTTCGGTCAGCGCTGTCAGGATCGCTCGGCTCGAACGCATGCTGTCCGAGCCGCCGCGCAGGACCGCCGCATTGCCGGATTTCAGGCATAGGACCCCCGCGTCGGCTGTCACATTAGGCCGGCTCTCGTAGATGACGCCGATGACCCCAAGCGGCACACGCACCCGCTCGATCCGCATACCGTTCGGCCGGGTCCAAGATTCCATAACCGCGCCAACGGGATCCTTGAGGCCCCGCACGGCGTCGATGCCGGCGGCAATGGCGTCAACGCGCGCGGGATCGAGAGCCAGGCGATCGAGAAACGCGCCCGTGACCCCGGCGGCGCGCGCTTCCGCCACGTCTTCGGCATTGGCCGCCAGAATAAGAGATGTTTGGGCCCGAACGGCTGCCGCCATGCCTCCGAGGGCGCGATTTTTCTGGTCCGCCGGTGCAAGCGCCAGCGCCCGCGCAGCCGCACGGGCACGCCGGCCGATTTCGCCCATGGCGGCGGCAATATCGCCTGATCCCTCGATGCTCTTGAGCGGCGCGCTCATTCCCGCAGAAAGCCCGTGAAAACCCTTGTCCTGGGGGCACTTCGTATCACGTCAGGTGTCGGCCCGCGAGGTCAGCTGGTCGCGCGCATGGCAGGTTCGACCCTGGGGATAACGTGGACAATCGGTGGTGCCATGCAACGGTTTAACTATCTGCACATTGCAGTGGCAGGGTGGCGGCATTCCCGGAGGTACTCATGGCGTACAGTTCAGGCCGTCTTCCCAGCCGGTTTCCTGTCGGCACCAAGTTCGTGATCGAGGGAAAGCGTCGCGGGGAAGGTCAGGTGCAAGTGTTCAGCCGGTATCTGGAATTTCCTGACGGCACGTTCCTGCCCCTGCCGGCCCGGCCGGCAAAGCAAAAAGCGGTCGCACCCGCCCGCCGGCCGCGGCGCTCGCGTTTGCGGGCCCATTGACCCAGCTATATCGGCCAATGGCCTAGGTCTTGGTTTGGCGAGGCCACTGGCGGACCGGGTCGAGGCCGCAAACGGGACTCGGCCAGCGACCTAGCCTGAATGCGAAAACCCCAGCCACCGGCGGGCTGGGGTTGACGGGCGATCGGTCAATCGCCTTTTCACGTGTGTGAGCAGGTAACGCGCTGCGGCACGGCCTGGTTCCGCGACCGTCGCTATTCGCCCCCGAGAACCAGATCGTCGCGGTGGATCATTTCGGTCCGGCCCGTGTAGCCAAGGAGCAGAAGCACGTCGGCTGACGAGCGTCCTTTGATCTTTTCGGCATCGTCGGCGTCGTAGGCGACGAGCCCACGGCCGACCTCGTGCCCATCCGGCCCCCGGACAACGACCGCATCACCGCGCCCAAAGCCGCCCTCCACCTTGATCACGCCTGCCGGCAGCAGGCTCTTTCCGTTTCGCAGTGCGCGGACGGCGCCGGCATCAATCATCAGCGCACCGCGCGGCTCCAGCGATCCCGCAATCCATTTCTTGCGCGCGGTTACCGGGTTTGCCGGTGTCAGGAACCACGTGCAGGCCGCTCCATTCGCGATCGTCTGCAGGGGATGCAGCACGCGGCCGGATGCGATCACCATATGCGTGCCGGCAGTGGTGGCAATCTTGCCGGCCTCGATTTTGGTCAGCATGCCGCCGCGCGCGAGGTCGGAGCCGGATGCCCCGGCCATCGCTTCGATATCGGGCGTGATGCGCGCAACGATGGGCACCAGCTTCGCACCGTTCCCTGCAATCGGCGGCCGGTCATAAAGGCCATCCACGTCTGAAAGCAGCACGAGCAGATCGGCGCTCATCATTGTGGCGACGCGGGCGGCGAGACGGTCGTTGTCGCCGTACCTGATCTCGGTCGTTGCCAC
>DASSSM010000471.1:0-4848 GCA_035708425.1 Pseudolabrys sp. | reverse complement strand
CCGCCGGCGCGCTGGCAGTTCAGCGGGTTGCGGCTGGCAGAGTTCATTTGAAAGGCGCGAGATGGTTTCAGCAGCACTCAGAAAACGTATTCCGCAGCATCAGGAGCAATCCGAATTTGAGGCCGATGTGCTCGACGGCCTGCGCGCCACACCGAAACATATCCCGGCCAAGTATTTTTACGATGCCGTCGGCTCCGACCTGTTCGAACGCATCACGGAAGTTCCTGAGTATTATCCAACCCGCTGCGAAATGAGTACTTTGCGCCGGCACTCCGCCGACTTCGCAAAGCTCATCCCTGCCGGCGCGGCGCTCGTGGAGTTCGGCAGCGGTTCGAGCAAAAAGGCGCGCATTGTGCTGAGCGCTGCGCCGGAACTTGCCGCCTATGTGCCGGTCGATATCTGCGGTGAGATGATCGAGCGCGAGGCCGCCGAGCTGCGCGTCGATTTTCCGCAACTCAAGGTGCTGCCAGTCACCGCGGACATATGCAAACCGTTTGTGTTGCCGGCAGAAGCTAAAGCCGCGCCCGCACGTGTCGGCTTTTTCCCCGGTTCAACCATCGGTAATTTTGAGCCGTACGAAGCAGCCGAGTTTTTACGCAATGCCGCAAATATTCTGGGAGAGGGCGCGACACTTATCATCGGGGTGGACCTGATCAAGCCCGCCGAAGTGCTCAACGCCGCGTATAATGACGCCGATGGCGTGACGGCAAAATTCAATCTCAACCTGCTGACGCGCATCAACCGCGAGCTCGGCGGAAATTTTCGGCTCGACATGTTTGAGCACCACGCATTTTACAATCGTGAAAGGCATCGCATCGAAATGCACCTCGCCAGCCTGAAACGCCAGAAGGTGCGCGTTGCCGGTGAAACAATTGATTTTCGTGCCGGTGAAACGATCCACACCGAGAACAGCTATAAATACAGCATCGAATCCCTTGGCGCTCTCGCGCGTGGCGCCGGCTGGCTACCTGCGGGGGCGTGGACCGATTCCAGCAAATATTTTTCCATCCAGGCCTTCACGCTCGGCAAGTGACTTCAAGTGACTTGCTCGCCTTCGTGCGCCTGCGCTAATCCTACCGGAGCCCATTCCACTTCGGTCGGGCTCATTCATTCGTTCGGGTAGGGTGGAAGGCTTATGAAGATCGTCGGATTTGAAGCGAACAACAGCGTGCGGCTCGGTGTGGTCGATGGCGACAGTGTTGTCGATCTGCAGGCCGTGGATGCGAATGTGCCGGGCGATCTCGCCGAGGTCCTGCGCCGGAGCAATGGTGACCTCTCGTCGATCGGCGCTCTTGCGAAGAAATCGCCAGCATCCGCGCGCCGTCCCCTCGATGGACTGAAATACGCGCTGCCGGTCGCGCATCCGGGCAAGATCATTTGCCTTGGCCTCAACTACCTCGACCATGTGAAGGAAGGCCCACAGCGCGACAACATCCCGAAATTTCCGTCAATTTTCTTCCGCGTGCTGACTTCGATGGTGCCTCATGGGCAGCCAATCGTGCGGCCGAAGGAATCGATCCAGCTCGACTACGAAGCCGAGATGGTCGCGATCATCGGCAAGCGCGCCAAGCATCTGTCGATGGCCAACGCGGTCGACTGCATTGCGGGTTATTCATGCGCCAACGAAGGATCGGTTCGCGAATTCCAGCGTCACACGACGCAATGGGGCATGGGGAAGAACTTCGATCGCACCGGCGGCTTCGGCCCCTGGATGGTGACTGCCGACGAAGTGCCACCGGGCGGCAAGGGCCTGAAGATCATGAGCCGCTTAAACGGCAAGACCATGCAGTCCGATAACACCGACAACATGATGTTCCCGCTGGCCGAAACCCTCGTCTATCTTACCAAGGGCATGACGCTGGAGCCCGGCGACGTCATCCTCACCGGAACGCCGTCCGGCGTCGGCCATGCGCGCAAGCCCGAACCGGTCTGGATGAAGGCCGGAGATACCTGTGAAATCGAGATCGAAAAGGTCGGTGTTTTGCGCAATCCCATCGCGGATGAGAAGTAAGGCCGTCCCTCCCGTTGACAATGCGGTGTGCGAACGCGTTCCCTAAACAACAATAACAGGCGCGCCCCGTGGGGGAGGCGCGCCGGACACAGGGAGGACGATCGTGAAACGCACCTATATCGCAGCTGTTATGGCTGCGGCCTTGGCCATCTCGGTGGCTGCGCCGTCTGCGCGCGCACAGGATTGGCCGTCGAAGCCGGTTCATATTCTGATCGGATTCGGTGCCGGCGGTGGCACCGACGTCGCCACGCGCATTCTCGCCGATGGGTTGTCGGAAGCTTTAGGTCAGCAATTTATCGTTGAAAATCGACCAGGCGCTGGCGGCACCATTGCCGGCGGCATCGCCGCCAAAGCGCCGAAGGATGGCTATACTCTCCTGGCAATCAGCATGGGCCATTCCGTTTCGGCGGTCATGGTCAAGCAGGTGCCCTACGATGCCGTGAAGGATTTCGAGCCGGTCGGAATATTCACCAATTCCGCCTTCGTCGTCGTCGTGCCGAAGAACTCTCCGGCGACCGACATCAAAAGCCTTATCGAATACGTGAACAAGCAGCCGGGCAAGCTGAACTATTCGACGGTCGGTTTGGGCTCGACGCAGCATCTTATCGCTGAGCATTTGCGTCAGCGCGCGTCGATCAACGCGCAGGCCGTTTCATATCGCACGACCGGCGAGGTGGTGAGCGCGCTGCTGCGCGGCGATGCGGCTTACGCTGTCGAGCTCTATCATCCCATTCGCGGGCAGGTGGATTCCGGCGACGTGCGGATCATCGCCGTCGGCACACCGTCGCGCTGGCCGGCAATTCCGAATGTGCCGACCCTCGCCGAGAGCGGCGTGAGCGGGATTGGCTATCTCGGCTGGTACGGCCTGGTGTTCCCGGCCGGCACGCCGAAGCCGATTGTCGACAAGCTTCACAAGGCGATGCAGGACGTTCTGTCCAAGGACGCCGTAAAAAAACGTCTTGAAGGCATCGGCGCGGTTGCCAACCTGTCATCACCCGCAGACTTCAGCAAAGTCATTCAATCCGACATCAAGACATTCCAGGAGGTCGCAAAAACGGCCGGCCTTGAAGCGAAATAGCGAACATCAGCAACAAGAGGAATGAAATGGCCGATCAGTTCAACGTGCTCGTCATTTGCGGGTCTCTCCGCAAGGGTTCGTACAATGCCGCACTGACGCGCGCGTTGCCGGGTCTGGCGCCGCCGGGAATAAAATTTCTGACGGCGCCTGCCTTTGAGACGCTGCCGCTCTACAACGCGGACATGCAGGAGGCCTCCGGTTTCCCGGGACCGGCGCAAGATCTCGCGGCGGCAGTCCGCGCCGCCGATGGTGTCCTGTTCGTTACGCCCGAATACAACTGGTCGATGCCGGGTGGGCTCAAGAACGCGATCGACTGGGTCTCACGGATGAAAGAGCAGCCGTTCGAAGGCAAGCCGGTCGCCATTCAGTCCTGTTCGCAGGGTCCGCTTGGCGGGGCGCGCATGCAATATCACTGGCGCATGTCGATGACGTTTCTTAAGGCTTTCATCTTCGGCACGCCGGAAGTGTTCGTCGGAAACGCGGCGACCAAGTTCAGCAAGGACACGCTCGAGCTGACGGACCAAGGCACGAAAGACGCTGTTAAAGCGCAGCTCACGGCGTTCGCGAAGTTCATCGGCCGCGTGAAGGCGGGCGCCTAGCCCGCCGCCTGCGCGCGCTTCGGGAAGAGCTGCGGGCGCAGCTTCGGGTGGCCGGCCATGGTTTTCGGCGCGTAGGGGGTCTCCGCGCCGAGCTCTTCGGCCGCATGCCAGGCCCAACGCGGATCCCAGATCGCCGCGCGCGCGAGACAGATCAGGTCCGCTTTGCCGGATGCGACGATGTCCTCGGCCTGCTGGTAGCCGGCGATCAGCCCGACGGTCATGGTGGTGATGCCGCTTTCCTTCTTCACCTTTTCGGCGAAAGGCACCTGATAACCCGGCGCCAGCGGGATCTTCTGCAGCGGCGAGAGGCCGCCGGTCGAGACGTCCATGTAGTCCATGCCGCGCTTCTTGAGCTCCTTGGCAAGCACAACGGTTTCTTCGGGGGTCCAGCCGCCGTCGACCCAGTCGGTCGCCGACACGCGCATGCCGATCGGCTTCTGCTCCGGCCACACGGCACGCACCGCCTCGAACATCTCGATGGCAAAGCGCATGCGGTTTTCGACCGAGCCGCCATATTCGTCGATGCGCTGGTTGGACAGCGGCGACAAAAACTGGTGCGCGAGATAGCCGTGCGCCCCATGCAGCTCAATCACGTCATAGCCGATGCGATCGACACGCTTGGCGGCGGCGGCGAACTCGCCAATGCAGCGCTTGATGTCCTCTTTCGTCATTGCGTGCGGCACCGGCCAGCCGGTGTCGTAAGGAATGGCTGACGGCGCTTCCGGCGTCCAGGCGTCCGGCCCTTCGAGGATCGGCTTGCCGCCGGCGGCAGGCGGCGTGGTCGGCCCCTTGCGGCCGGCATGCGCAAGCTGCACGCCGAGCTTTGCCACGCCATACTGCCGGCAGAAATCGTGCACGCGCTTGAGCGCGGCCTCGTTATCGTCCGACCACATGCCGGCACATTTAGGAGAGATGCGCCCTTGCGGATTGACGTTCGTCATCTCGCACATCACTAGGCCGGCGGCGCCGAGCGACATGTTGCCGAGATGCATCAAGTGCCAGTCATTGGCCGAGCCGTTGTTCGAATTGTACTGACACATCGGCGACACCACGACCCGGTTCGGCAGGGTCAGTCCGCGCATGGTGATGGGAGAAAACAGAACGCTAGCCATTGGAAGGCTTCCTTTCACTGAGAAAACGTCACATGCCGGTGTGATAGG
>DASSSM010000470.1:0-3378 GCA_035708425.1 Pseudolabrys sp. | reverse complement strand
GGGCCGCAATCGCCGGGACCGACACCGCCGGATCTCGAAGAGATTCTGCGCCGCGGCCAGGACAGACTGCGCCGCGTGCTGCCCGGCGGCAATCTGGGTGGACGCGGATTCGCCCTCATTGTGCTTGGCGTGTTGGTGCTTTGGGGCTTCTCGGGATTTTTTCGCGTTGAGCCGGACGAGCTCGGTGTCGTGCTCCGCTTTGGCAAGCAGGTGCGCGAGGTCCAACCGGGCCTGAACTATCATCTTCCGTATCCGATCGAGAAAGTGCTCACGCCGAAAGCCTTGCGCATCAATAAGATCGATATCGGCATGCGGATTGTCGATGATCTTCGTCGCGGCGGTACCACGACCCGCGACGTACCCGAGGAAAGCTTGATGCTGACCGGCGATGAGAACATCGTCGATGTTGATTTTTCGGTGTTGTGGAAGGTTAAGCCGACCGGCGTCGGCGATTACTTGTTCAACATCCAGAATCCGGAAGGCACGGTGAAGGCCGTGGCCGAAAGCGCGATGCGCGAAGTAGTTGGCCGATCCGACATTCAGCCGATCCTGACCGGTGCGCGGCAAACCATCGAAAATGCAGTGCAGGAGTTGATGCAACGGACGCTCGATCACTACGGCGCCGGCATTTTGGTGCAGCAGGTTCAGTTGCAGAAGGTCGATCCGCCGTCGCAGGTGATCGATGCCTTCCGTGACGTGCAGGCGGCGCGCGCCGATCTTGAGCGCGCCATCAACGAGGCGCAGACCTACGCTAACCGGGTGGTGCCTGAAGCGCGCGGACGCGTCGCGCAGATCACGCAAGCCGCGGAAGCTTACAAGCAGCAGACTGTCGCCGAAGCGACCGGCCAAACGGCCCGTTTTCTCAAAATCTTTGAACAATACAAGAAGGCACCCGACGTCACGCGCGAGCGCATGTATCTCGAAACAATGGAGCGCATACTCGGCGGTACCGACAAGATCATCCTGGATTCAGGCGGCGGCGGAAGCAGCGTCGTGCCCTACCTGCCGCTCAACGAGCTTACGCGTCCGGCCCAGCCGCGCAGCCAGCCGCAAAGCGGAGGCCGGCAATGAGAACCAATTTTGTCGGTGGCATTTTGGCTGTTGTGGTCGTTGCCGCGCTGATCGTCGGCTATTCGTCGCTGTTCACTGTCTATCAGACGCAGCAAGCGCTCGTTATCCGGCTGGGTGAACCCAGGCCACCCGTGCCCGATCCGGGCCTTCATGTGAAGGCGCCGTTTATCGACTCGGTCGTATACATTGATAAGCGTATCCTCGATCTGGAAGCGCCTCCGCAGGAAGTAATTGCTTCGGATCAGAAGCGGCTGGTGGTCGACGCGTTCGCCCGGTACCGGATCAAGGATCCGCTCCGCTTCTACCAGACACTGGGCTCAATCAACGGCGCGAATTCGCAGCTGTCCATCCTGCTCAATTCGGCGCTGCGTCGGGTGCTCGGCGAGGTCACATTTACCCACGTCGTGCGGGATCAGCGTGCCGATCTGATGGCGCGTATTCGCGAACTCGTCGACCACGAAGCCACTGGCTTCGGGATCGAGGTTGTCGACGTTCGAATCCGTCGCGCCGACCTGCCGGAGCAAAACAGCCAGGCCGTCTATCAGCGCATGCAGACTGAACGGCAGCGCGAAGCGGCTGAGTTCCGCGCGCAGGGCGCGCAGCGCGGACAGGAGATCCGCTCGCGAGCCGACCGGGACGTTACCGTGCTGGTGGCCGACGCGACATCGAAATCGGAACAGATTCGCGGTGAAGGCGACGCGACGCGCAACCAGATTTTCGCCGACGCCTTTAATCAGGATCCCGATTTCTTCGCGTTCTATCGGTCGATGCAGGCCTACGAGCAGGGGCTCAAGCACAGTGACACCCGCATGCTGCTGAAGCCCGATTCGAACTTCTTCCGCTATTTTACCGACCCCTCCGGAAAACAGCGGCAGAACTCAGGAACGCCGGCACCTTCGGCTCCGGCGCGATAACAGCCGCGCCGAGCCCGCATGTCCGATTTCCTGGCCGCGCTTGGACTGGTTTTTGTCATCGAAGGCTTGATCTTCGCGGCATTCCCGGAGTCGGCCAAGCGGGCCATGACCAGCGTGCTGGAAACGAAGGACATATCGCTCCGTTTAATCGGTATTGGCTCAGCGGTGATTGGCTTGATCTTGGTCTGGCTGGTCCGGGGCTGATAGGGAAACCTGGGCTCGCATGGTATTGATTGGCGGTGCCCTTGAATCGCCTATAAGTCGGGGCCACTCTCTCGAATAGCCTTTTCCCAGGAGAACTGACGCCCATGGGCGCAAACGCTTTCTGCCCGAAAACAAGCCTTGGTCGGGTCGGCTCGATCGTAACCACGGCAGCAGCCATCGCTTTTCTCGCGATGACGGCTCCAGCGGCCGCGCGCGGACCTGATGGGATCGCCGATGTGGCGGAGCAAGTCATCGACGCCGTCGTAAACGTTTCAACCAAACAGTCGGTCGATCTGCGCGGCGGCGCGATGCCGCAATTACCGCCGGGATCTCCATTTGAGGAATTCTTCGAGGAGTTTTTCAAGAACCGGCGTGGCCAAAACGGCCAGGGCGGTCCGGGACAGAACAATCAGGCGCCGACGCCGCGTCGCGTCAATTCGCTGGGTTCCGGTTTTATCATCGACCCGAGCGGACTCGTCGTGACAAACAACCACGTCATTTCTGAAGCCGACGAGGTCAGCGTCATTCTCAATGATGGCACGACTTTGAAGGCCGAAGTAGTTGGCCGCGATCAGAAGACCGATCTTGCGCTGATCAAGGTTACGCCAACCAAGCCGCTGAAGGCGGTGAAATTCGGAGACAGCGACAAGCTGCGTCTGGGCGAGTGGGTGATCGCGATCGGCAATCCGTTCAGTCTGGGCGGAACGGTGACTGCCGGCATCGTCTCGGCGCGCAACCGCGATATTCAGTCCGGCCCCTACGACAACTACATCCAGACCGATGCCTCGATTAACCGCGGGAATTCCGGCGGGCCGCTATTCAACCTCAACGGCGAAGTGATTGGCGTCAACACCGCGATCATATCGCCGTCGGGCGGATCGATCGGCATCGGCTTTGCGGTGCCCTCGAAAACCGTGATCCCTGTCGTCGACCAGCTGCGTGAATTCAAAGAGGTGCGCCGCGGCTGGCTCGGTGTCCGTATTCAGCAGGTGAGCGACGAGATCGCCGAGAGTCTTAGCATCAAGCCGGCGCGCGGTGCGCTCGTGGCCGGCATCGACGATAAAGGCCCGGCCAAGCCCGCCGGAATCGAGCCGGGCGATGTGATCGTCAAGTTCGACGGCAAGGACGTCAAGGAAATGCGCGACCTGCCGAAGATCGTTGCCGACACGCCGGTCGGCAAGGACGTTGA
>DASSSM010000469.1:0-2357 GCA_035708425.1 Pseudolabrys sp. | reverse complement strand
CGCGCGGCCAGTCTTGGCGGAAACCTGCCCGAGCTTCAGCGCCGTGCCGTCGACCGGCTGTTTTCATTCTGGCCAATTGAAGACACTCCGGTCGGCCTGTGGATGCAGGCGCTGACCCGTTATCTGTCGCCCTACGATTTAAACCCGCTCAACATCAACCCATTGAAGGACCTGGTTGGCCGCTTCGTCGATTTCGAGGCGGTTCGGGCGGCTAAGGACCTGCAACTGTTTGTGTCCGCGACCAACGTGAGAACCGGAGAGCTGCGCGTATTCAGACGCGATGAAATGACGGCCGACATGATCGTCGCCTCGGCGTGCCTACCGCATCTTTTCCATGCCGTCGAGATCGATGGCGATGCCTATTGGGACGGCGGCTACGTCGGAAATCCGGCGCTCTATCCCCTGGTCGGTGCGACCGAGACGGAGAATCTTTTGCTGGTCCAGATCAATCCGTTGCAACGCAAGCAGTTGCCGAAGACGCGCGACGAGATCATGGCGCGGATCAATGAAATAACATTCAACTCCTCGCTGATGTCGGAGCTGCGTGGCCTTACTTTCGTCGGCCAGCTGATCGACGAAGGCAAGCTGCCTCGCGGGACCGGTGCCGGACAATATCGCAGGATCAATTTTCATCGCATCGCCCTCACCGGCTCGGCTCAGACGCTGGACGCGGCGAGCCGGCTTAGCACCGACTATGACTTCTTCGAGATGTTGCGCACTAACGGTCGCCGGGCCGCGCGCCGTTTTCTTGACGCGCATTACGATGACATCGGTGTGCGCTCCACCCTGGAATTTAAGGTCACGACCGGAGCTGCCAGCGCGTGATATGCTTACGCGTATGACAGCGCTATCCGCCGAAATAGGTCAGACCGTCCTCGACATTGTCGTTGCCGACATCACGACACTGGATGTCGACGCAATCGTAAATGCCGCCAATCGTTCGCTGCTCGGCGGCGGCGGCGTGGATGGCGCCATTCACCGCGCGGCGGGTCCCGATCTGTTGGCCGAATGCCGCAAGCTCGGCGGCTGCGAAACCGGTTCCGCCAAGATCACGCGAGGGTATCGGCTCAAGGCCAGACACGTGATTCATGCCGTCGGCCCGGTTTGGGGAGGAGGCGACAAAGACGAGGAAAGGTTGTTGGCGGGCTGTTACCGCACGGCGCTGGATCTTGCCGCTGCCAACAAGTTGCGATCGATCGCCTATCCCGCAATTTCGACGGGCATCTACCGCTTCCCAGCTGACCTTGCCGCGCGCATTGCCGTGGGAACCGTCGCTTCGGAGATCGCTGGGCGCCCTCTCGGCATGGCGCGGGTCGTCTTTTGCTGTTTCTCACCCGACAGCGCGGAGCATCACAAGGACGCGTTTGCCGGATTGGGACTGGTGTGACGCTTTCGGTCAGACCTTCGGGTCCACATCCAGCCTGACGATCCAGTTCTCGAGCCCCGCTTTCATGGCCGGGTAGAGCTTCAGCACGTCCGGATCATGGCCAGGCACAATGTGATGGCGCGAGCTCGCGAGCTTCTTCAGCGTCTTGTAGCCCTCAAGCGTGTCACCGACGCTGTAGGTGATCGGAAACACGCGACCCTCGTCGATATGCGAGTAGAGGTGGCACGAGTCGGAAGCGACAACGACATCGCCGCGCTTCGTCTTCACGCGCACGCATTGCAGGCCCTTTGAGTGCCCTCCGACCTTGTGCACGGTGATTCCGGGGGCGAGCTCCTCGACACCATCATGAAATTCCACGCGGTACGCGAAGACCTTTCTGACCATCGCCAGCACATCGCTTTCGCTGAACGGGATGCGCAGCATCTGATGGCACATACAGCGGCCCGTCGCATAGGCCATCTCGGTATCCTGGATGTGGTAGCGCGCATTGGGGAACAAATCGTAATTGCCTGCGTGATCCCAGTGCATATGTGTCGCGATCACATGATCAACCTTGTCGGGCGCAATACCGAGCGCCTGCAAGCCTTCGCCGACCGGATGGATGATCTTGCGCGCGCGCTCCTTGGCCGCCACGTCATCGAAGCCTGTGTCGCAGACGAAAGTGCCGTGCGGACCCTTGATGACCCAGACGTAGTAGGCGATCGACGTCATCTCGTCGTGCGGATCGCCAAAGATGTAATTTTCCGAACGCTTGCGGGTATGGGTCGCGTAGCAGACAGCGTAAACTTCGTGGACGTCATCGCTCATTATTTCTTCTCCGCCCCCACGGTGACACCGGCGCGCTTCTCAATCATCTTGACGATAGCGGTAAAATCACTGTCACCGCCGTATTCCGTGTTGGTCGTCTCCCACTGATCGAGCACTGCGCCCATCACGGCATTGGGAGCGTTCAACGCTTTCGCTTCATCGA
>DASSSM010000468.1:0-11243 GCA_035708425.1 Pseudolabrys sp. | reverse complement strand
CGCCGCTGTTTTGACCACCCACACGGGCGTGGGTCTGCCTTGCCTGCTGCATTGCGCCAAAATGCGCGTGGAGCCCACTTAGGGAAATTTCCTTTTAGGGCTCGCTAAAACTTCGAAATTGACCCGACGCTCGTGAAGTATAGCCTTCAGCGCGGTTTCTGCGCTTTACGCCGTCCCGGCCAACCTTATATGAGTGGGGTCCGGCATCGCATTGCCGGCTTTACAAGGCGTTCCATGCCGCTTCGACCGGTCAGCCTGAACGACAAATACGACCTCAACCAGTCACACGTCTTCGTGACCGGCTATCAGGCATTGATCCGCGCCTGCCTCATGCAGAAAGAGCGCGATCGCCGCGCCGGCCTGAACACGGCCGGCTACGTTACCGGCTATCGCGGCTCTCCGCTCGGCGGCCTTGACCAACAGTTCATGCGCGCCGGGCGGATTCTCACGGCGGCGGACGTGAAGTTCCAGTCCGGTATCAACGAGGAACTTGCCGCCACTGCGCTCTGGGGATCTCAGCAGGCCGAATTGCGCGGCGAAGGCAAATTCGATGGCGTATTCGGCATGTGGTACGGCAAAGGTCCCGGCGTCGATCGGTCCGGCGACGTCTTCCGTCACGCCAATTTTGCCGGCACCTCCAAGAACGGCGGCGTCATCGCTCTGATGGGCGACGATCACACGGCTGAATCGTCGACCACTGCGCATCAGTCGGAATTCCACTTCGTCGACGTGATGATGCCGATCCTCAATCCGGCCGGCGTGCAGGAAATCATCGACTACGCGCTCTATGGCTGGGCGATGTCGCGCTTCACCGGCGCATGGACGGCGCTCAAATGTATGCACGAGACCGTCGAGTCGACCGGTGTGGTCGACGGCTCGATCGATCGCATCAAGATCATCACGCCAGACGATTTCCGGATGCCCGATGGTGGGCTCAATATCAGGCTTGTCGACACTATCCTCGGGCAGGAAGCGCGTCTGCACGACTTCAAGCGCGATGCGATGCTGGCCTTCGTGCGCGCCAACAGGCTCAATCGCATCATCACCTCCGGCGGCCGCGCGCCGAAAATCGGCATCATCACGACCGGGAAAGCCTACCTCGATGTGCGTCAGGCGCTCGATGAGCTCGGCATCGACGAGATGAAATGCAACGATCTCGGCCTGCGCATCTTCAAAATTGCCTGTGTGTGGCCGATCGGCCGGCAGGAGCTTGCCGAGTTCGCTCAGGGACTCGATCTCATTATCGTAGTCGAAGAAAAGCGGTCGCTCATCGAAGTGCAGGTGCGCGAAGAGCTCTACGGCTCGGCTAACCAGCCTGTGTGCATCGGCAAGAAGGATGAGCAGGGCAACTGGCTTTTCCCGGTCAAGGGCGCACTCGACCCGAACGATATCGCCATCTGCATCGGCGAAAGGTTGCTGCGCTACAGCCCGAACGAAGAGCTCACAGCGCACATTATCCGCTTGAAGAGTGCGCAGCGGGCTCTCGCTGAAACGACTGACGTCGCTCAGCGCATCCCTTATTTCTGCTCTGGCTGCCCGCACAACACGTCGACGCGCGTGCCGGCGGGCAGCCGCGCCTACGCGGGCATCGGCTGCCACTACATGGCGCAATGGATGGATCGCGAGACGCTGGGCTTCACGCAGATGGGCGGGGAGGGCGCAAACTGGATCGGCGAGGCGCCGTTCTCAAACCGCGAGCACGTGTTCCAAAATCTCGGCGATGGCACTTATAACCATTCCGGCTACCTCGCGATCCGCGCCGGGATCGCGTCCGGCGTGAACATGACCTACAAGATCCTGTTTAACGACGCCGTGGCGATGACCGGCGGACAGGCCAATGATGGCGGGCTGACTGTACCCCAGATCGCTGCTCAAGTAGCGGCCGAGGGCGCCAAGCGAATTGTCGTCGTCACTGATGAGCCCTGGAAATACGCGAAGGACACCGAGTGGCCTCGCGGCCTGACTGTGCATCACCGCGACGAGCTCGACGCGGTCCAGCGCGAACTGGCGACCGTCCCCGGCTTGAGTGTGCTCATCTACGATCAGACCTGCGCCGCTGAAAAACGCCGCCGCCGCAAGCGCGGCGCGTTTCCCGACCCGGACAAGCGCGTCGTCATCAATGATCTCGTCTGCGAGGGCTGCGGCGACTGCGGCGTCAAGTCGAACTGCGTGTCGGTGCAGCCACTCGAGACCGAATGGGGCCGCAAGCGCACCATCGACCAGTCGAGCTGCAACAAGGACTATTCCTGCATCAAAGGGTTCTGCCCTTCATTTGTCACTGTTCACGGCGCGAAGCTGAAAAAGGGCGAGCGAACTGCTGAGCCTAAAGACTGGCCGGCGTTACCCGCGCCGTCGATACCGCTGATCAATCATCCGTACAGCATCATCGTGACCGGTATAGGTGGCTCCGGAGTTGTGACGATTGGCGGAATCCTTGGGATGGCCGCGCATCTGGAAGGCAAAGGTGTCGGTGTCATCGACATGGCAGGGCTCGCGCAGAAAGGCGGCGCCGTCTACAGCCATATCCGCATCGCGAACACCCCCGAAGACATTCACGCAATTCGCGTGGCTGCGGGTGGAGCCGATCTCGTGATGGCCGGTGATGTTGTCGTGTCAGCCACAAAAAAGGTGCTCGGCGCATTCAAGCCGGGGACAAAAGTCGTCGTGAACAGCTTCGAGTACATGCCCGGCGATTTTACCCGCAATGCAGATTTTTCCCTGCCGCTGGAACGCATCAAGCGGGCGATTACAACGGCGGCCGGTCACGAAGTGCGTCAATTCTTTAACGCGACCAGGATTGCAACGGAGCTGCTCGGCAGGTCTATCGGCGGCAACATGGTCATGATCGGCTACAGCTATCAGATCGGCGCGCTGCCGCTGTCTGCCGAGGCAATCGAGAAGGCGATCGAACTGAACGGCGAAGAGGTCGAGATGAATCTCGCGGCGTTCCGCCTCGGGCGCCGGGCGGCAGCTGATCCGGCCGCGCTGGAGAAATTGATGAAGCCCGCGCCGGAAGCGGACAACGATGCGCTCAGGCTGTCGCAATCCTTTGCCGAGACGGTCGATCGTCGCGCGGCGTTTCTGACGGCCTATCAGAACGCAAGTTATGCGCAGCGCTACCGCAATTGGGTTGAAAAAGTGCGCACTGTGGAGGCGGAAAAGGCGCCTGGCCAATGCGGACTCGCAGAGGCGGTGGCGCGCTATCTGTTCAAGCTGATGGCGTACAAGGACGAATACGAAGTCGCACGCCTTTATGCCGATACGTCTTTTGTCGAGCGCGTGAAATCGAGCTTCGATGGCGACAGGCTGCGCTTTGAATTCCATCTGGCACCGCCCTTATTGGCGCGGCACGATCCGGCGACGGGCGAACCAAGAAAGATGGCATTCGGCCCCTGGATGCTGACGGTGTTCAGGTCGCTCGCGAAACTGAAATTCTTGCGCGGCACCGCATTCGACCTTTTTGGCTATACGGAAGATAGACGGACTGAACGTCGTTTGATCGCGGACTACGAATACCTGCTCGGGGAAATCTGCGAGTTTCTCACGCCCGGTAACCACCGTTTTGCCGTCGGCCTGGCGGCAATTCCCGAGAAAATTAGGGGCTACGGACCGGTCAAACAGCGGCATCTGGCCGCGGCAAAAGCCGAGGAGGCAGCGTTGCGGGAGCAATTTCTTTCGGGGTCCGCTTCCTTCCTCAAGGCCGCCGAATAAGGCGCGATCACCGCCATACCGGCTATTCCCAAATCTGATACTTGACCGCCTTCGGGCGGTGTTTTCATATCGAGACAAAGATCGTCCGAACAAGACGGCGAGGGGTAAAGTGTCGCGCCAAAGTGCGCGGCCTCACGGGAGGACAGAGCTGTGGCGCCGAACGCCGCCGCTGGCGCGGATACGTTTCCCAAGTTGCTGGTCCGCAACGCCCAAATTTTTGGGGCGCGACCGGCCATGCGCCATAAGGATCTCGGTATCTGGCAGACATGGACCTGGGCGGAGCTGCTCGACACCGTCCGCGCCTACGCGGTCGGCTTGCATCGATTGGGACTCAAGCGCGGCGAGACGATCGCGATCGTTGGCGCCAACCGGCCGAGGCTCTACTGGTCCGTCATGGCGGCGCAGATGCTCGGTGCTATTCCGGTCCCGGTCTACGCCGATGCCGTGGCCGAAGAGCTTGCCTATGTGCTGGCGCACGCCGATGTGCGGTTTGCCGCGGTAGAAGACCAGGAACAAGTCGACAAGATTCTGTCGGTGATGGAGCGCGTGCCCAAGCTCGAATTGATGCTCTACGACGAAAAAAGGGGCCTGCGCGACTACGATCACAGCCGGCTGCATTCGATGGACGAGGTCATCGAAGAAGGTCGCAAGGCGCTTGCCGGCGATACTTCGGTGCGCACCTGGCTGGACGGCGAGATCGCGGCCGGCAAAGGCGGCGACCCGTCCATCATTCTTTATACGTCCGGTACGACAGGCGCCTCCAAGGGAGTTTTGCTGACAGGCGAGCGTTCGATAAACGCGGCGTCCGACACTGTTGCTTTCGACAAACTGACCGAGCACGACGTCTCCCTTGCCTATCTGCCGCTCGCCTGGGTCGGTGATCACTATCTCAACTACGCGCAGGGTTTGGTCTGCGGCTTTTGCACTGCCTGTCCGGAAAGTTCCGATACGGCGATGGCCGATCTGCGTGAGATCGGGCCGAGTTTTTACTTTGCGCCGCCGCGCACGCTGGAAGTGCTGCTGACGCGTGTAACGATCCGCATGGAAGATGCCGGCTTCCTCAAGCGCAAGCTGTTCCATTATTTCATCGGCGTGGCACGCAAATACGGCGAACACATTCTCAACGGCCAGCACGTGCCGCTTGGCGGCCGGCTTCTCTATTGGCTGGGCGATCTATTGGTCTACGGCCCGCTCAAGAACGTGCTCGGCCTGTCACGCGTGCGTGTGGCATATACCGCGGGTGAAGCAATCGGTCCCGACCTCTTTGCGTTCTATCGCTCGATAGGCCTCAATCTGAAGCAATTGTATGGGCAGACCGAGGCATTCCTGTATCTCACAGCCCAACCGGACGGCGAAATTTATTCCGACACTGTCGGCCGGACGTTCCCGAACGTTGATATTCGTATCGCGGAAAACGGCGAAGTCCTGTTCAAGTCCCCTGGCATGTTTGCCGGCTACTTCAAGGATGATGCTAAGACGGCCGAGGTGATGACGCCGGACGGCTATGTGAAGACGGGCGATGCCGGGTACTTCGATGAGAAGACCGGACACCTCAAAATCATTGACCGCGCGAAGGATGTCGGGCGGCTCAATGACGGAACGCTGTTTCCGCCGAAATACATCGAAAACAAGCTCAAGTTCTATCCCAATATCCGCGAAGCGGTGGCGTACGGTGACAAGCGCGACTTTGTCGCCGTAATGCTCAATATCGATCTCGTCGCGGTCGGCAGCTGGGCGGAGCGCAACAACGTGGTTTATGCCTCCTATCAGGAACTCGCCGGCCATCCGCTGGTCTACGACATGCTCGAAAAACACGTGGCTGAGGTGAATCGCTCGCTGGCACAGGACAAAATGACGGCGGGCGCGCAGATCAAGCGCTTCCTGATTTTGCACAAAGAGCTCGATCCCGATGACGGTGAAATCACCCGCACATTGAAAGTTCGTCGAGGCTTTGTCGAAGAACGATACGCGCCGCTGATAAAGGCGCTCTATGACGGCTCGAAAGAAGCCGACATCTCGACGGAGGTGACGTTCGAAGACGGCCGCAAGGGCGTCATCAGTGCCCGCGTGAAGATCCGCGACATGAAGACAGAGCCGGTTGCGGCGGCGATGGGGAAGGCGGCATGAGGGCGCCGGGCGGACCCGATGTCGCGGTCGGCGATGTGCTGTTGGCGGTAGAGAATGTGTCCCTGTCGTTCGGCGGCGTGAAAGCTGTCAGTGATGTCTCCTTCGACATCCGGAAGGGCGAGATCCGAGCGATCATCGGGCCGAATGGTGCCGGCAAGACGTCGATGCTCAACGTCATAAACGGCTTCTATCACCCACAGCAGGGCCGCATCACGTTCAAGGGCAAGGCGCGTGCCAGGATGCGGCCGCACGAGGCGGCGAGCGGCGGCATCGCGCGCACGTTCCAGAACGTGGCGCTGTTTCGCGGCATGACTGCGCTCGACAACATCATGGCTGGCCGCACGCTCAAGATGCACCGCAATCTGTTCTGGCAGATGCTCCGCTATGGTCCTGCGATGCGCGAGGAGGTCGAACATCGACGTCGCGTGGAGGAGATCATCGACTTCCTCAAGATCCAGGAAATCCGGCGCGTGCCGGTCGGCCGGCTGCCTTATGGCTTGCAGAAGCGCGTCGAGCTTGGCCGAGCGCTTGCGATGGAGCCTGAGCTTCTCCTGCTCGATGAGCCAATGGCCGGCATGAACCTCGAGGAAAAAGAGGACATGTCGCGCTTTGTGCTTGATGCGAACGATTACTACGGCACCACGATCGCACTGATTGAGCACGACATGGGCGTGGTGATGGATCTTTCGGACCGCGTCGTGGTGCTTGATCACGGCATCAAGATCGCCGACGGGACGCCGGTCGAGGTCAAAGGCAATCAAGCGGTTATCGACGCCTACCTTGGCGTTGCGCACTGAGGGGACGATGGGCGTACTCTACCAGATCTTCATCGACCCCTTCGTGCAGATGGGCACTGCGCCCGACCTTTTCGTTCAGACGCTGTGGGAAGGTATGGTCGGAGGAGTGCTTTACGCCCTGATTGCGCTTGGCTTCGTGCTGATCTTCAAGGCGTCGGGCGTATTCAATTTCGCGCAAGGCATCATGGTGGTGTTTGCCGCCCTGACGCTGGTTGGGCTCTACAATGCCGGCGTTCCAGCTTTTCTTGCGCTTGGGCTGACCATTGCCGTCATGTTTGCACTCGCCTTTACAGTGGAACGGGTCGTGCTGCGCCCGCTGATCAATCAGCCGGACATTATTCTGTTCATGGCGACGTTCGGATTGACCTATTTTCTGATTGGCTTCGGTCAATTTGTTTTTGGCGGCGAGCCCAAGGTGATGATCACGGAGCAGCTCTATTTGCCGAAGGGCACCATCACCTATAAGGCGCTTGGCGGCATCATTTCGCTGCAAAAGCTGGACATTGCAGCCGCTGTTATCGCCTCGGTGATGGTTGCGGGCCTCGCAGTGTTCTTCTCGAAGACACGCATTGGGCGCGCGCTGCGCGCGGTTGCCGACAGTCATTCGGCGGCGCTTTCCGTCGGTATTTCACTAGAGCAGATCTGGGTGATCGTGTGGTTTGCGGCGGGCCTGGTGGCGCTGGTGACCGGCATCATGTGGGGCGCGCGGTCGGACGTTTCCTTCGCCCTCGATGTCATCGCGCTCAAGGCGCTGCCCGTGCTTATCCTCGGTGGGCTGACATCCATTCCTGGCGCTATCGTCGGTGGTCTAATCATCGGCATCGGCGAGAAACTGTGGGAATTTTATTGGGGCCCATTGATCGGTGGAGGCACCGATGCGTGGTTCGCCTTTGTGCTCGCGCTGGTGTTCCTGTTGTTCCGTCCGCAGGGCCTGTTCGGCGAACGCATCATCGAGCGGGTGTAAGAAATGCTTTACCGCGAGGCCGGGCAGTTCAAGACTACTTACGCCGGCGATCAGGCGATCTTCCCGATTCTGCAGGACCGTATAGGTATACTCATCATTCTTGCAGTTGCGTTTGTTGTGATTCCTGCTTTCGGAAACGACTTCTTCATCAACGCGGTGATGACTCCGTTTCTAATTTTCTCGCTTGCATCGATCGGGCTCAATCTGCTCACGGGCTATACGGGACTGTTGTCGCTCGGGACCGGCGGCTTCATGGGGATCGGGGCCTATGCCTGCTACAAGCTCACGACCATCTTTCCTGACGTGAACATCATTGTCTGGATCATTGTTTCGGGGTTCTTCTCCGCAGCCGTCGGCGTTCTGTTCGGGCTCCCGTCGCTACGCATCAAGGGCTTCTATCTCGCGATTGCGACGTTGGCCGCTCAGTTCTTTCTTGAGTGGTGTTTTATCCGGATCCCGTGGCTCTACAATTACAACGTATCGGCGGCGATTGAAGTACCGCAGCGGGAGTTGTTCGGCGTCATTGTTACCGGGCCCCGCGCAACTGCAGAGACCCGCTACCTCATCGTTCTCACGATCGTGACCGTCATGACCTGGATTGCATCGAACATCGTGCATGGCCGGATCGGCCGCATGTGGATGGCGGTCCGCGATATGGACATTGCTGCCGAGCTGATGGGCATTCGGCTGCTCCCGACCAAGCTGCTCGCCTTCGCGGTCTCGTCGTTCTACTGCGGCGTGGCCGGCGCGCTGCTGGTTTTTCTCTGGTACGGGGGCGCGGAATCGACAGTTTTTTCCATCAATGAGAGCTTCACTGTTCTGTTCATGATCATCATCGGCGGCCTCGGCAGCCTCCTCGGCTCGTTCCTGGGTGCTGCACTGATCTACATCCTGCCGATCATCCTGCGCTTCGTGCCCCCCGAACTGGGCATTCCTTTGCACGCCGCGACAGTTGAGCACATGACGTTCATGATCACCGGCGCGCTTATCGTATTTTTCCTGATTGCAGAGCCTGCCGGCCTTGCCCGGCTATGGCAGATTGGCAAGCAAAAACTGAGGGTGTGGCCGTTTCCGTACTGATGGTGCAGGATAGGACCCAATTTCCGACTGTGGTGAAAACCACGGCTCCGAAATCGCCGCCGGCAAAGCCGGATTTGGCGAATTTAGAAACCAGCGGCGCGCCTGGTCGGCGCGAACCAAGGGAGGAACGACGATGAAGGCAAGACACCTACTGCTCGGCATGACTTGCGCGAGCTTGCTGGGGGCCGCCGTGCTCACCGGCACAGCTCAAGCGCAGGACACGATCTACGTGCCACTGCTGACCTACCGGACCGGTCCCTTCTCCGGCTCGGGCATTCCGATCGCTAACGGCATGCACGACTATTTGACCATGCTCAACGAGCGCGACGGCGGCATCGGCGGCGTGAAGCTCAACGTCGAGGAATGCGAGACCGGCTATGACACCAAGAAAGGCGTAGAGTGCTGGGAATCGGTCAAAAGCAAGAAGCCGGCGGTTGTGAACCCCTATTCGACCGGCATCACGCTGCAAATCATTCCGAAGGCTGCCGTCGACAAGATTCCAATCCTGTCGATGGCCTATGGCCTGTCGGCTTCGGCGGTCGGCGAGAAGTTCCCGTGGGTGTTCAACCCGCCGGCGACATATTGGGACGGCCTGTCGATGGTCATGCGCTACATCGGCGGTAAGGAAGGCGGACTCGACAAGCTTAAAGGAAAGACGGTCGGCTTTATCTTCCTGGAAAGCCCCTACGGCCGTGAGCCACTTCCGCTCTTGCAGCAGTTTGCCAAGGACTACGGCTTCACGGTGAAGGAGTATTCCGTCGCCGGCAAGGAAATGCAGGACCAGTCGGCACAATGGCTCGCTGTCCGCCGCGATCGTCCGGATTGGATGATCATGTGGGGCTGGGGAGCCATGAACCCGACTGCGGTCAAGCGCGCCGCGGAGAACGGCTATCCGATGGATCACTTCATTGGCATTTGGTGGTCGGGATCTGATGACGATGGTCGCGGTGGCGGCCAGACGGCCAAGGGTTATCTCTCGCTCAATTTCAACGGCCTCGGCGCCAACTATCCCGCCATCCAGGACATCAAAAAACACGTCGTGGACAAGGGCAAGAGCCAGGTTGAAAAAGACAAGTTCGCGGAGAATTTCTACAACCGTGGCGTCTACAATTCAGTGCTGGTCGCGGAAGCGATCCGCAACGCGCAGAAATTGTCAGGCAAGAAGGTCGTGACTGGCGAGGATGTGCGTCGCGGACTCGAGACACTCAACATCAGCGAGGCACGGTGGAAGGAGCTCGGCTTCCCGGGCTTTGCCGCGCCGATCGTGGGTGTGAACTGCACCGACCATAATGGCCATGCACCGGCCTATATGCAGCAGTGGGACGGGGCAAAATGGGTCAAGATCTCCGACTGGATCCAGCCCATGAAGGAAAAAGTGCGTCCCATGCTCGACGCGGCGGCCAGCGAATATGTCGAGAAGAACACCGGTTGGCCTAAGCGGACCGAGGCTTGCGACAAGTCCTCGTAAGACGCTGCAGACATGAAAGACCTCTCCCCGGAGACGGGGAGAGGTTCACCATTCGGAGTAGTTGCTGATGTCCGTAGTAGAGCGAGCCAGTCCGACATCCGCCGCGCAGATAGACCGGATTCTTTCGGTCAATAACATTGAGGTGATCTACGATCACGTCATACTGGTGCTCAAGGGCGTGTCCTTGGACGTGCCGAGGGGAGGTATAGTGGCGCTGCTCGGCGCCAACGGCGCGGGCAAGACCACGACGCTGAAGGCGATCTCCAACCTGTTGCACGCCGAGCGTGGCGACGTGACCAAAGGCTCGATCCTGTTCGACGATGCCGAAGTCCAGGATCTATCGCCAAACGAGCTTGTTAGGCGTGGTTGTATTCAAGTCATGGAAGGTCGCCATTGTTTCGGCCACCTGACGATCGAAGAAAACCTCTTGACCGGCGCTTTCACGCGACGTGACGGCAGGGCGGCGATCAAGCACGACCTCGATCTGGTCTACACTTATTTTCCCAAGCTCGGCGAACGCAAGGATTCGCTTGCCGGCTACACTTCCGGCGGGGAACAGCAGATGTGCGCGATCGGCCGCGCATTGATGTCGCGTCCGAAAATGATCCTGCTCGACGAACCATCAATGGGACTTGCGCCGCAGATCGTTGAAGAGATCTTCGAAATCGTGAAGAACCTGAACGAAAAAGAAGGCGTGTCGTTTCTGCTGGCCGAACAGAATACCAACATGGCGCTGCGCTTCGCGCGCTACGGCTATATTCTTGAAAATGGCCGCGTGGTGATGGACGGCGATGCGAAGGCGCTCGCCGAAAACGAGGACGTCAAGGAATTTTACCTCGGTATATCCGAGGGCCGGCGCAAATCATTCCGCGAAGGCAAGCATTACCGCCGGCGCAAGAGGTGGCTCGCCTAGGCCATGACCGGCCACTACGACTCGCTTGAGATTCGCGATCCTGCGGTGCGCGAGCGCGAGTTGTTCGCGGAAATGCCCGCCACTATCGCGCACGCCATGAGCGCGCCGGGATGGTCCAGGCATCTCGCGGGAGCAGATGCAAAAGCCATCAATTCTCGCGCGGCCTTGGCGAAGTTGCCCGTT
>DASSSM010000467.1:0-7620 GCA_035708425.1 Pseudolabrys sp. | reverse complement strand
CAGATGGACATCAAGATCGCCGGCATCACCGAGGAGATCATGAAGGTTGCCCTTGCCCAGGCAAAGGACGGCCGTATGCACATCCTCGGCGAGATGGCAAAGGCACTCACCGCAGCGCGCGCCGAACTGGGCGAGCATGCTCCGCGCATCGAAATGTTCAAGATTCCGACCGACAAGATCCGCGAAGTCATCGGAACGGGTGGAAAGGTGATCCGCGAAATCGTCGAGAAGACGGGCGCCAAGATCAACATCGAGGACGACGGCTCGGTGAAGGTCGCTTCGGCGAACGGCGAGTCGATCAAGGCGGCGATCAACTGGATCAAGTCGATCGCGTCCGATCCGGAAGTCGGCCACATCTACGAAGGAACCGTCGTGAAAGTCATGGACTTCGGCGCCTTCGTGAACTTCTTCGGCGCCAAGGATGGCCTCGTCCATATCAGCCAGCTCGCGCCCCGGCGCGTGAATAAAGTCACCGACGTCGTCAAGGAAGGCGACAAGGTGAAGGTAAAACTGCTCGGCGTGGACGAGCGCGGCAAGGTCCGTCTGTCTATGAAGGCGGTCGATCAGGCCACCGGCGAGGACATAGAAGGCAAGCAGCGGCCCGAAGGCGGTGACCAGCCGCAGGCGGCCCAGGGTGGCGCTGAGTAAGTCGAAACGAAGTCATAGAGAGAGACGAGAGGGCGGCCCGAGGCCGCCCTTTTCAACTTGCCTTGCGCGCATGCGAGGCACGCACGCTGCCAAGCACCTGTTTGACAATTTCGGCCAACGCCTCGAAATCCTTGCGTCGTGGGGAGGTGCGCCGCCAGGCCAAACCTATCGTACGTCCCGGTTGAGGCTCGGCAAAGCGCAACAATTTTACCCGCTCGTCGTGAGCTTCGGCATCGGCAGCTACTTCAGGCACGAGCGTGATACCATAACCATTTGCCACCATCTGTATCACGGTCGCGAGCGAGGTGGCCCCGAGCCGGGCCGTGGGCGCATCCCCACGTCTGGTGGCACAAAACGCGAGGGCCTGGTCGCGCAGGCAGTGTCCTTCCTCGAGCAGTATCAGCCGATGCTGATCGACATCCGCAACGCCAATGCGGCCGCGAAGCGGGAGTTCGTCGGCAGCCGGCACCGCAAGCAGGAACGGATCGTCGAATAGTCTGAGCGTCTCAACGTCGGCGTCCTCCGCCGGCAGCGCCAACATGATGCAGTCAAGCTCACCGCGCGCAAGCTCCTGGAGCAGCATCTTTGTCTGCGTCTCGCGCAACTCAAGCCGCAGGCGCGGACACTCCGTCTGCAAGCGCGGCAGCACGCGCGGCAGCACATAAGGCGCAAGCGTCGGAATGATGCCGAGCTTGAGCGATCCGCTGAGCACATCACGGTGGCGTGCGAAGTCGATGAGATCACGGGTGGCGGCGAGAATCTGTTCGGCGCGCCCGGCCACTTCCAGCCCCGTATCGGTGAGCGCTATCTCGTTCGGGCGACGCTCAACCAGCTCGACCCCAATCTCGCGCTCGAGCTCGCGCACCTGCATGGACAGCGCCGGCTGACTGATGGCGCAATCTTCCGCCGCCCGTCCGAAATGCCTGTGGCGGGCGAGCGCGGCCAAATAACGCAACTGGCGCAAAGTGATCACCCTGATAAGCTAGACTTATCACGATGCCCAATCAATACGATTAGACCTTATCAACGGCTCGCCTTAACAACATCACAGCCCCCAACCACAATTCGTGAAAATCAAAACACGACGGGAGAGAGATCGATGGACGCAAAGACCGATGAAAAAAGCGCGGGCAAGTGCCCGGTCATGCACACCAGGACCAACCGCGACTGGTGGCCGGAATCGCTGGACATCCAGGTTCTTCATCGGAATTCCAATTTGTCCGATCCGATGGGCGAGGCGTTCGACTACGCCAAAGAGTTCAAGACTCTCGACGTGAGCGCCGTGATCAAGGATTTGCAGGCGTTGATGACGGACTCGCAGGTTTGGTGGCCCGCCGACTTCGGCCACTACGGCGGATTGTTCATCCGCATGGCATGGCACAGCGCAGGCACCTACCGCATCACCGACGGCCGTGGTGGCGCCGGTGCCGGCCAGCAGCGTTTCGCTCCACTCAACTCCTGGCCGGACAATGCGAACCTCGACAAGGCGCGCCGGCTGCTGTGGCCGATCAAGCAGAAATATGGCCGCAAAATTTCCTGGGCCGATCTTATGATTCTGGCCGGCAACGTCGCCCTCGATTCGATGGGCTTCAAGACGTTCGGTTTCGCCGGCGGCCGCGCGGACGTTTGGGAGCCGGAAGAGCTCTACTGGGGCCCAGAGGGCACTTGGCTCGGCGACGAACGCTACAGCGGCGAACGCCAGCTCGCGGAGCCGCTCGGCGCCGTGCAGATGGGCCTCATTTATGTCAACCCGGAAGGTCCGAACGGCAATCCAGATCCGATTGCCGCAGCCAAGGATATCCGCGAAACGTTCTTCCGCATGGCGATGAACGACGAGGAAACCGTCGCGCTGATTGCGGGCGGCCACAGCTTCGGCAAGACCCACGGCGCCGGCGATCCGTCGCTCATCGGTCCGGAACCGGAAGGCGCCGCCCTCGAGGATCAGGGCCTCGGCTGGAAGAGCAAACACGGCACCGGCCTCGGTGCTGATGCCATCACCGGCGGCCCTGAAGTCACCTGGACGCAGACGCCGACGAAGTGGAGCAATCACTTCTTCAAGAATCTTTTTGAAAATGAATGGGAGCTCACAAAGAGCCCGGCCGGTGCGAAGCAGTGGAAGGCAAAAGGTGCCCCTGCCACGATCCCGGACGCCTTCGACAAATCGAAGAAGCATGTGCCCACCATGCTCACCACCGATCTGTCGCTGCGGATGGACCCGGCCTACGAAAAAATCTCGCGGCGCTTCTATGAGCATCCGGATCAGTTCGCGGACGCATTCGCCCGCGCGTGGTTCAAGCTCACGCATCGCGATATGGGTCCGATCCAGCGTTACCTCGGCCCGCTGGTGCCGAAAGAGACGCTGATCTGGCAGGACCCGATCCCCGCGGTGAATCATCCGCTGATCGACGAAAGGGACGTCACCGCGCTGAAGGCGAAGATTTTGTCGTCGGGTCTGACGGTGTCGCAGCTTGTGTCGACCGCCTGGGCGTCGGCGTCGACATTCCGCGGCTCCGACAAGCGTGGCGGAGCGAACGGCGCGCGCATCCGTCTCAGCCCTCAAAAGGATTGGGAGGTCAACCAGCCGGCTCAGTTGAAGACGGTTCTTCAGAAGCTGGAAGCGATCCAGAAGGAGTTCAATGCCTCGGCCACCGGCGGAAAGAAGGTCTCGCTCGCCGACCTGATCGTTCTCGCCGGAAACGCAGCGGTCGAAAAGGCCGCGAAGGATGCCGGAACGGACGTGAAGGTGCCCCTCACGCCGGGCCGCATGGACGCATCACAGGAGCAGACCGACGTCGAATCCTTCGCGCCGCTCGAACCGCGGGTGGACGGCTTCCGCAACTATATCAGCGCCAAGCGGCAGTTCATGTTGCCGGAAGAGGCGCTGGTGGATCGGGCGCAACTGCTGAGGCTGACAGGGCCCGAGATGACAGTCCTCATCGGCGGCCTGCGCGTGCTCGGTGCCAACGTCGGTGGGGCCAAGCACGGCGTCTTCACCAAGAAGCCGGGCACGTTGACCAACGACTTCTTCGGGAACCTGCTCGACATGAGCACGCAGTGGCAGCCTCCCAACGCCGATGGCGTGTACGAGGGACACGACCGGAAGACGAAGGCGCTCAAGTGGACAGGCACGCGCGTCGACTTGATCTTCGGTTCGCATTCCCAGCTCCGGGCTTTCGCGGAAGTCTATGCCTGCGCGGACTCGAAGGAGAAGTTCGTAAACGACTTCGTGGCGGCATGGATCAAGGTGATGAACGCGGACCGCTTCGACCTGGCTGCATCGCAGAAGAATGCGGCGTAGGTCGCGCGCCACGATACGAAATCAAACGGCCGGGGATGTTCCCGGCCGGTCTTTCTGACGGTTACAATATCCTGAAGGATTATTGATCGCCGCCGTTCTCGACGCTGCCGCCAGCGGTCTTGAGCGTCTGCGGATGGGGCATGGCGATAACGTTGTATCCGGAATCGACGAAGTGAATGTCGCCGGTGACGCCGGTCGAGAGGTCCGACAGAAGGTAGAGCCCGGCGCCGCCCAATTCCTCGAGCGTGACACCACGGCCGAGCGGCGAATATTTCTGTTGGAACGCGAACATGTAGCGCGCGTCCGTAATACCTGCGCCGGCGAGCGTGCGGATAGGGCCCGCCGAAATTGCGTTGACGCGGATTTTTTGAGGCCCGAAATCGACCGCGAGATAGCGCACCGAGGCCTCGAGCGCGGCCTTGGCGACGCCCATCACATTATAATTCGGCATCGCGCGCAGCCCGCCATTGTAGGTGAGCGTCACCATCGCGCCGCCGTTCGGCATGAGTGCCGCGGCGCGTTTCGCGGCTTCGGTAAAGGCGTAGCAGGAGATTACCATCGTGCGGATGAAATTCTCGCGCGTGGAATCGGCGTAACGACCCTTCAATTCGTTTTTGTCGGAAAAGGCAACAGCGTGCACGAGGAAATCCAGCGTGCCCCATTGCTTCTTGATCTCGGAAAACACGGCATCGACCGAGGCAATGTCCTCAACGTCACATGGCATCACGAAGGACGAGCCCGCCTCTTCGGCCAGCGGCTTCACCCGTTTGGCCAGCGCATCGCCTTGATAGGTGAAAGCGAGCTTTGCGCCGTGTTGTGCAAGTGTTTTCGCGATTCCCCAGGCGATCGAGTGGTCGTTCGCCACCCCCATGATCAGCCCGCGTTTGCCCTCCATCAGGCTGCCGTGCGCAGAGATTTGTTGATCAACCATGGCCGCTGGCCCCCGCGGGACGAATGACAGCAAGGCCGGGGAAACGAGCTTGTTCATGCGGAATTCCGAATCGGATTGGTAAGCCCGCCCCATCCATGGCGCGGAGATGACAACCCGATGACGAACGTGATCCCGCCTTACGGCGCTTGGACAAAATGATCATGCATCCAGCCGCTTGAACACAACGGACGCGTTAGTGCCGCCAAAACCAAACGAGTTCGACAGCACGCAGCCGAGCGCGACATTGTCCTTGCGCTCGCGCACAATCGGGATGTCAGCGAACGCGGGGTCAAGATTCTCGATATTGGCACTCTCGCAGATAAAACCGCTCTGCATCATGAGCAGCGAGTAGATCGCTTCCTGAACACCCGTGGCACCCAGAGAGTGGCCGGTGAGAGACTTGGTGGCCGAGATCGGCGGACACTTGGCGCCGAATACCTCGCGGATGGCCTCGATTTCCTTGATGTCGCCAATCGGTGTCGAAGTAGCGTGCGGATTGATGTAGTCGACCGGCACTTTCACGTTCTCCAGCGCCATGTTCATGCAGCGCACGGCGCCCTCTCCGGACGGCGCAACCATGTCGTAGCCGTCCGAGGTGGCGCCATAGCCGACGACTTCCGCATAAATCTTGGCGCCGCGCGCCTTCGCGTGCTCAAGCTCTTCCAGCACCAGTACGCCAGCGCCACCGGCAATGACGAAACCGTCGCGGTCCTTGTCGTAGGCGCGCGAGGCCTTTTCCGGCGTGGCGTTGAACTTCGACGACATCGCGCCCATTGCGTCAAACAGCACCGAGAGCGACCAGTCGAGCTCCTCGCAGCCGCCTGCGAATATAAGATCCTGCTTGCCCCATTGAATCAGTTCCGCGGCGTTGCCGATGCAGTGGTTCGACGTCGCGCAGGCCGACGAGATCGAATAGTTCACGCCCTTGATCTTGAACCATGTGGCAAGCGTCGCGGACGCGGTCGACGACATCGCCTTCGGCACGGCAAATGGGCCGACACGCTTGGGGCCCTTGCTGCGTGCGGTATCGGCAGCCTCGATGATCGCGCGGCACGACGGCCCGCCCGATCCCATTACGATGCCAGTGCGCTCGTTTGAAACTTCCGCTTCCTCCAAGCCGGAGTCGCGGATCGCCTGCTCCATCGCAACGTGGTTCCAGGCAGCCCCACCGCCGAGAAAGCGCATCGCGCGGCGGTCGACGACTTCTTCTGGATCCAGCCGCGGCGCCCCATGCACCTGGCAGCGGAAGCCGAGTTCCGCGTATTTGTCGGCACGCACAATGCCGGATTTGGCTTCGCGCAGGCTCGCCAGGACTTCCTGCGTATTGTTGCCGATCGACGAGACGATGCCCATTCCGGTGACGACGACACGTCGCATGATGATATGACCCTTAAAATCCCCGCGGCTTATCGCTGATTGGGCCACAGATTGGCCGCCCGAGGCAATTCCGCAAGCCTCCAGGCTCAGGCGCTGCCCGGCTGCAAAGCTTCGTCCTGCTTGAACAATCCGACTTTGAGATCACTGGCGCGGTAGATGATATTGCCATCCGCGGATAGCCAGCCATCGGCAATGCCCAATACGAGCTTTGAGCGCATGACACGCTTGATATCGATGCCGTAGATCACCTTCTTCACGGTCGGCAGCACTTGGCCGGAGAACTTCACCTCTCCGAGACCAAGCGCCCTGCCCTTGCCTGGCGCACCGAGCCAGCCAAGGAAAAAGCCGACGAGCTGCCACAGTGCGTCGAGGCCGAGGCACCCGGGCATCACCGGATCGCCCTTGAAGTGGCAAAGGAAGAACCAAAGGTCAGGCTTTACGTCGAGCTCGGCACGAATGAGACCTTTGCCGTGCTCGCCACCCTCTTCCTTGATTTCCGCGATGCGGTCGAACATCAGCATCGGCGGCAACGGCAGCTGCGCGTTGCCAGCACCAAAAAGTTCGCCGCGGCCACACGCAAGCAGATCTTCGTATTCGAAGCTGTGCCGCCGCGGTTCCATCGTGATCGTATCCCCTTGTTTGGGGCTTGGCTGAATTCCCATGCCCGAGTTGGTAACATACCAAACTTAGCGGGCAAAGATGGCGGGAGCCCGGTGACCATCGCGGATTCGCTCATGAAACCCGTGAGAATATGGTCTTTCCATTAATTGCGAGGCGGTTGCATCTGGAAGGGTGTTTTCGTATATAAATGCAAAGGTTTCTAGCTGGTCCGCGTGTCGGACCGGCCGCTTGGGTACGAAGGATAATGACGCCAACGCGTGCTTCCGTGATCCCGAAGGTAGTAACCGATGCCGGCCATTCGCCGGATCGATCGGTCCTCACCGGCTGCCCATGGCATGATGTAAAGGCCATGCTGCGTGAGGTTGGATTGCGTCCAACCCGCCAGCGCATGGCGTTGGGCTGGATTCTCTTCGGTAAAGGCGATCGCCATCTCACCGCCGAGATGCTTTACGAAGAAGCGACGCGCGCGAAAGTGCCAGTCTCGCTCGCGACAATTTACAACACGCTGCACCAGTTCACGGAAGTCGGCCTTCTCCGTCAGGTCGCGGTCGATGGATCGAAAGCCTATTTCGATACCAATGCGACGGCGCACCATCATTTCTTTGTCGAAGGCGAAGATGAGGTACTCGACATCCCAGATGCCGAGGTGGTTATCGGTAAGACGCCATCCCCGCCGGAAGGCTACGAGATCGCCCGCGTTGACGTGGTCGTTCGGCTGCGCCGGAAAGGCTGAAAAAGAAAGGCG
>DASSSM010000466.1:0-2582 GCA_035708425.1 Pseudolabrys sp. | reverse complement strand
GTTGTAGAGCGTATCTTCGTCGATCTGAAACAATTCGTCGCGCGGATAGTGCTCCAGCACGTTGGCCAGCGCCTTGCCGGAATGACTGGCCGCATCGAAGCCGGCGTGCCGTTCCACCGCAGCGATTTTCCGCCGCAGATAGGGAATACCGTGCGCGCCGCGCGTATAGGCTGTCGAGGTAAACAGCCCGACGATCCTGTGTTCTCCGATGAGATTGCCCGAAAAGTCAAAACGCTTGACGCCGATATAGTCGAGATAGACGCGCCGGTGCACGCGCGAATGAATGTTGGCCTTGGCGATGATGAGAAGACGCGGCTCCTTGAGGAATGCCATAATCTCCGGCGTTATTTCCAGAAGCTCGGTACCGCGCTTCAGAACCCGAAGCTCGCGCGAGCGCATAATGCCGAGCGCGCTGTCGAAATCCGGCTGCAATGACTGGCCGTCGACATTGTAGTCGCGCACGCCCAGGAAAGTGAAATTGTCGGCCAGCAGCCACTCCAGGAATTGAATCGCTTCCGCGATTTCATCGACCGGCAGCGGTGGCGGATTAGCCTTGAGTTCGGCGATATTCGCGTTGACTCGCTCGCGCATCGCTCGCCAGTCGAGAACGGCGAGCCGCACTTCGCCGAGCACGTTTTGCAATGCGTGCGTGAGTTCGCCGCATGTGTCTTCGGCGATCGGTGCGAGATGAATATGGATAAAGCTCTCGCGCGTGCCCGCAGCGCCAGGTGCGTCTATTGCGTGGAGCTTGGTTCCGGTACGACCGACACCGAACACAGGATGTGCGACCAGGCGAATCTCGGGTTTCCGTTCGGCAATCTCGCTCATCACCGAGTCGACCAGGAACGGCATGTCGTCGTTGACGATCTCAACCACCGTCACCAAATTGCTATCGCCTGACTCAGCGAGCTTGACTGTTTCGCAGCGGATCTTCGGCGCTCCAGCCGCGCGCTCAGCCATGAAGTCGTAAGCCCGTGCGGCGAGCGTCGCCAGGTCCTCGGGCGCGTAACGCACTACGTCCTCCGGCACTGCGCGGCCGTAAAGTTGTTCGATGAAGCTCGCCGGAATCTCGGCGCGGCGTCGCGCAAGCGACGTGGCGGCCTTTTCAATGGTGGCGCGGGCTGCGCTTGCCTCGCGGTTGGCAGGAACGGCCATGGAACCTCGTGCGCTTAGCATTGGCGCAGGATCTTGTCCGAAAACCGGTCGCCAATTTTTGGCATCATGCGCGAAGAGGGAATCGGTCGAGGCGCACTGAACTTTTCACATTCTGTGCGGCCGCGTCGAGAGCAGCACACCGTTTGGCGACGACGCGGTGATAAACGCGCGGAGATCCGGCCTATCCGCAGCCGTTAACCGACTGAAACAAAAGGCGAAAGGGTGTCCGGCAGATCGTATCCCGCCTGCGTATAACATTGTAGGCTTGAGCGGGGTCAGGATCGAACTTCAGGGACGTGGAAATGCCCAAGACTAATAAATCGGCAAAAGCCGGAGGAAAGGCGATGCTCGCGAAAGCGGGCAAAACCACGCCGGTGCTGCGCGCCATCAAGGGCGGCAAAGCCGCGCCACCCAAACCAAGCCCGGCGAAGCCGGCGGTGAAGCCCCCTCCTGCGGCGGTTCCCGACGATGTCCCGGTGATCGCGCTCAATCTCGCGCCGGCAAAGCTGTCGCCGGCCATGGCTGCTTATTTCAGGAAATGCCAGGACAAGCTCGGTTTCGTGCCGAATGTCCTGCTCGCTTACGCCTTCGACATGCCAAAGCTCGAAACCTTCGCCGCCATGTACAACGACCTGATGCTTGGGGACTCCGGCCTCTCAAAACTCGAGCGCGAGATGATTGCGGTGGCCGTCTCTTCCCAGAATCGCTGCTACTACTGCCTCACGTCCCACGGCGCAGCGGTCAGGCTGTATTCCGGCAATCCGCTGCTCGGCGAACATCTTGTCATGAATTATCGTGTGGCACGGCTGAACAAGCGCCAGCGTGCCATGCTCGATTTTGCCGTCAAACTCACGGCCTCGCCCTGGAGCGTCGAGGAAGGGGACCGCGAGCGGCTGCGGCGCGTCGGATTTACCGACCGCGACATCTGGGACATCTCGGCAGTCGCCGGCTTCTTCAACATGTCGAACCGCGTCGCATCGGCGACTGATATGCGGCCGAACACGGCCTATCACGGGCAAGCGCGGTAAAGCCTCTCTATCGTGATGCGCAGGCTTGTCCCACGCATCACGATTCTATAGGCACCGTGCCATGTTTCGCTCCGTTCCGACCATTTCGTTTCTGCTTTCACTGGTCCTCGGGGCTGCGGCCTTGGCCCAGGTCGCGCCGGTCTCGCGGCCGCCCGAAATTCCGCCCGCGCAGTCGATTCATGCCCGCAATGGCGTCGTCGTCGCCCAGGAAAGCCGCGCGGCGCGCATCGGCGTCGAAATCCTCGACCGCGGCGGCAATGCCGTCGATGCGGCAGTTGCAGTCGGCTTTGCGCTTGCGGTTACCTATCCGCGCGCCGGCAATATCGGTGGTGGCGGTTTCATGGTGATTCATCTCGCCAAGACCGGCCAGGATGTCACCATCGACTATCGCGAGACGGC
>DASSSM010000465.1:0-3958 GCA_035708425.1 Pseudolabrys sp. | reverse complement strand
TTGTCGCGCACCACCTCCATCTCGAACTCCTTCCACCCGAGCACCGATTCCTCGATCAGCACTTCATTGGTGGGGGAGGCGTCGATGCCGCGCTCGACGATCTCGATGAACTCGGCCTTGTTGTAGGCAATCCCGCCGCCGGTGCCGCCGAGCGTGAAGGAGGGACGGATGATCGCCGGCAGGCCGATATCGTCGAGAGCCTCAAGCGCCTGCGGAAGCGTCTTGATCTGGTGCGAGCGCGGCGTCGGCAGGCCGATCTTCGTCATCGCCTCGCGGAACAGCTCGCGGTCTTCCGCCTTGTCGATCGCGTCGGCGGTCGCGCCGATCATTTTGACGTTGAATTTCTCCAGCACGCCCATCTTGCGCAGCGACAGCGCGCAGTTGAGCGCGGTCTGCCCGCCCATGGTCGGCAGCAGCGCGTCCGGGCGCTCGCGCTCGATGATCTTGGCGACGATCTCCGGCGTGATCGGCTCGACGTAAGTGGCGTCGGCGAGATCGGGATCGGTCATGATCGTCGCCGGGTTCGAATTCACCAGGACGATCCGATAGCCTTCTTCCTTGAGCGCCTTGCAGGCCTGCGTACCGGAATAGTCGAACTCACAGGCCTGACCGATGACGATCGGGCCTGCGCCGATGATCAGGATCGATTTGATGTCGGTTCGTTTTGGCATCTTATGTAAAATGTCCCTCTCCCCATTGGGGAGAGGGTAGGGTGAGGGGAGAAGGCGTCTGAAAGAATACGCCCGTAGACTCCGCAAGAATTCTACTGACGCCGAGCGCCTTCTTTGGTCGAGACTTCGGGCGCGTCAGCTCGATGGAGTCAAATTCAAGCGGCAAGTTCCGCTTGCAGGATCTATCGTCGACTTCGTTGCTTTGGATCGGAAATTGGTTGTCGAAGTTGACGGTGGCCAACATGCGGAGCGCGCCGCTGCGGACAGCGAACGTACGTTGGCGTTGGAAAAAAGCGGATTTCACGTCGTTCGTTTTTGGAATAACGACGTTTTGAACAATCTCGAGGGTGTTCTCGAAGCCATTCTCCAAGAGCTTCACCTCACGCGCTGATCCCCCTCACCCCGGCCCTCTCCCCTTCGGGGAGAGGGAGAAGAGGGCACAAAAAAAGGGCGCGCCTGGTGCGCGTCCCCCGGACCGCGCCGAGGTCGGGCCTCGCGCGCGAGCGGGTCTTTAGACCAGATTCGCCGCGCAGGGAAGGGCGTCCGGTGCATAAGCGGGTGGACGGGAATGACGCGAATTCGCGCGGAAACCGCACTCACGGCGGCCCGCGTGTCAGGATCGAACCGTTTTGCCCACGGAAGGTTTTTCGAAAATCGCGGCGTAGTGATAGGGCGGAATGTCGACGATCGCCGTGTTCCTGAGCCCGCCGGCTTTGACGGCTTTGACGGTCTGGTCCGGCGAAAGCCGTAACTCGGACTTCGGGCCGCGGGGCTGGCCCAGCACGGTGGTTTTTTCCCGCGGCAGCTGATGCCAATTGATAATCGCGAAACGTCCGCCGGGTTTCAGTGCCTCGCCGACGATGCGCGCCAGGCGTTCGCGGTCAGGCACGCCATGAAATGAATTTGCCATGAAAACGAAGTCGACCGGCCTCGGCACGTATTCGGCAAGACCATAGGCATCGCCAAGCTGATAGTCGCAATTGGCTACCCGGTCTCGCGCCAAGCGCGTGCTCGCATGCGCCAGCATTTTCGCATCGATATCGACCGCCATGACGTGACGCGCGATCTTCGCCATCGGCAGCGTGAACCATCCGTCGCCGCAGCAAAGGTCGACGACGTCCATGCCCGGCGCAAGGCCGACCTCGGTCAAGATACGTGCGGGGTTCGGAAAGAGCGCCTGCCACCACGTGGCGTCCGGCATCTCGGTGCCCTGAAAAAACCCCGGCAGGTCGCTGCTCATTATCCGGTCTTTATGCAACCGCCACTCCACAATAGTACCACAGAGCGCTCACTGTTTCACTGCAAGCAACGAGATGCTTTTCACGCCGAACGTCTTGCTTGCGCCCTTCGCATTGTCGGAGATGAACTGATACTGGGGATTGTCTTCGACGCGCATCACGTGCAGCCCCGCCGCTTCGATCATCTGCCGGTAGGTGTCGCGCTGCGCCGCTCCTCCGATGCACGCCGCCCAGAGTGTCGAGTTGCAGACAATCTTGTCCGGCAACTGCACCTCCGTCACGATGTCGGCGATTGCAAAACGTCCGCCTTTCTTCAGCAGCCGTGCGGCCTCCGCGAACACTTTCGACTTGTCCGTCGCCAGATTGATCACGCCGTTGCTGATCACGGCGTCGGCGGAGCCGTCGGGCAACGGCACCTCTTCGATATAGCCCTTCACATAGGTCACGTTCAGGAAACGGTCGCGGTCACGCAGCCGTTCCGCCTTCGCGCGCTGCTCGTCCGTCATGTCGACGCCCGTCACCTTGCCGCGCGAGCCTACCTTCAGTGCGGCGATGAACGTGTCCATGCCGGAACCGCTGCCGAGGTCGACCACCATGTCGCCCGGCTTGAGATCGGCCAGGTGGAAATAGTGACCGACTCCGGCAAATGAATCGATCGATTCCGCCGGAATGCGATCAAGGTCGCCCGGCGAATAACCGAGACGCTCGGCCATCGCGCGGCCCATCTCGAAATGGAATTCTCCGTGCGGGTTTTCGGCGACGCTGCGATACATCGCCTTCACTTTGGACTCGAGGTCCTTCGGGTCAAAGGCAGTGGTTGTTGCCATGGTCGGCATCTCCTTCGCTCAATGCAAAGCCGGCCGTCATGCCGCCATTCGCAATCGTGAATGCGACCGACGAGAGCTCGTGATCGGCTCCATGCGTCATGACCACGACCAGCTCGCGCGCAGATTCAGCCATGTGAAGACTCCATCTGTCGTTTGATGACAATTCGAGCGAAGGATGGCGGCCTGCGACAGTGGGTGCTTTAAGAAAGTCTTGATTTGTTGCCGAGACGGGCCTGATTATTGTTCAAGCGTCAGGGAGTTCCGATGCAATTCGTCTTCGCCGGCTGCGTTCTCGACGGTGACAAGCGCGAGTTCACGCGCCACTCCGAACCGATTGCCATGGAGCCGCAGGTCTTCGATCTCCTGCTTTATCTGTTGCAGAACCGCGATCGCGTGGTGAGCAGGGACGATCTGATTACGGCGGTATGGAACGGACGCATTGTCTCGGAATCGACGCTCAGCACCCGCATCACCGCTGCACGGAAAGCCATCGGTGACACCGGCGAGGATCAGATTCTGATCAAGACCTATCCTCGCAAGGGCATTCGCTTTGTCGGCGACCTTCAGATGGTCGGCGTCTCTCGTCCGGATGAACGAGGACAAGGTCCGGCCGTCCCGCCATCCTCCGTTCAGAGTGCGCCCGCCGGACCGATTGAGTGGGGCGGCAGGCCGTCGGTCGCGGTCTTGCCTTTCAACAATCTCAGCGGCGATGCCGAGCAGGACTATTTCTCGGACGGCATCACCGAGGACATCATCACCGCGCTGTCCAAGTACCGTTCGCTGGCGGTCATCGCGCGCAACTCCAGTTTCGCCTTCAAGGGTGCCCGTGGCGATACGCGTTCGGCGGGCCTGACGCTCGGGGCGGACTATCTGGTCGACGGCAGCGTGCGTAAGACGGCGGATCGCGTGCGCGTCACGACGCAGCTGGTCGAAACGGAAACCGGCCGGCAACTGTGGGCCGAGCGCTACGATCGCGATCTCAAAGAGCTTTTCGACCTGCAGGACGAGATCACGACGGCCATTGCGGCCCGGATCGAACCGGAGGTCGGGGCCGCCGAGCGGATGCGCGCGGAGCGCAAAGCGGTTCCGGCGCTGCACGCCTGGGATTTTTTCCGGCTCGGCACGAAGCACTTCTATAAGTCGACTCCGGCCGATAATCACGAGGCGCAACGGTTGCTTCGGCGGGCGATCGAGCTCGATCCCTTGCTGGCCGAGGCCTATG
>DASSSM010000464.1:0-2602 GCA_035708425.1 Pseudolabrys sp. | reverse complement strand
TCGGGTTGAGCGGGACCAAAAGAACCTGACCAAGAAAGATTGAGCTATCTGAGGGCTTCCGCCGCGAGTCGCACTAGAAGGAGCAGGTCGTCATGAGCGAAAAACAGAAAGCTGCAAAGAGCGAGATTCAAATTCTGCGCGACGTTTTTGAAGGCATGAAAGGCCGGCAGCCTAAATCGGATCAAGAGCTAAAAGATTGGCTCGCCACTGACGAAGGCAAGCAGGCAACGATGTTTGACGCCACGTCGTTTTCGCGGTTTGGCGAAACTGGGCACGCTTAAACGATCGTTTTGCCGCTCGAACTGCAAACGAAACCTTTCCATCCCTATCGTCGGGCGTTACCGCGAAGGGCTCCTCACCCTTGGAAGCGCAGTACCAATAGACCCCCGGGAAAGACTTAGATCCGAAATTGTACCTCCGCTAAGCGGCTCATTTGCAGCCGCCTTGCATTGATCAAAATTCTTGAATGTCCCGACAATTTGGGAAGTGACACCGACTGGTGTAACGGCGCCGGTGGCCGGCGACAGAATCGCGATGACCAGGATGAGCGCGTACATCGCTAAACCTCTGAATTTTGGACAACGGTGGAGGCAGGATGCGTGAGCCCCGTCCAGCCTAAATTGACGTACATCAAGCCTGGGGCTGATGGACGCCGACAGCGCTCTCGGCGGCCAGATCAACGGAACTCGCACACGGTATCCACGCACGCCATGCAGCGGTGTTGATCAAGACTTCGTGACGCCGCACAGGGTTGGTGTGGTCGCGTTGTTCTTTGTTTAGTCAACACACATTGGGAGGGTCGAATGCGCAAGCTCGTCATTGTTCTTGCGATTTTATTGGTGCCCTCGGTCGCCATCGCGCGCGGCGGTGGCGGCGGTGGTGGTGCCGGCGGACACGGTGGCGGTGGCGGACACGGTGGCGGACACATGTCTGCCGGAGGCTGGAGCGGCGGCGGCGCCCGCATGGGTGGCGCTGCTCGCATGGGCGGCACCGTAGGCATGGCAGGCCCGGCTCGCGTGGGCGGCCCCGCCGGTATCCGCAGCAACGCCCGCATGGCCGCGGCGTCCGGCGGCATGGGCGCCTGGAACAGCGGCAACTGGAAGGGCGGCAATTGGAACGGCAATTGGGCTCATAATGGCCGTCGTTTCCATCACCGCCACAACCGCGTCTTCTTCGTCGGCGGCGGGCCGTGGTGGTGGGGTGACTACGGCTACTACGATCCGGGTTGCTGGCAATGGGTCGAGACACGGCGCGGGCTGCGCCGGATCTGGGCTTGCGGCGACCTGTACTAGAACGGGTTGACGTAGTTCACGATCGCGATCTGCCGCAGGATCACCTTGCGGGTGATGTGCGCCCAGAAATGCTGTCGCGCGGCTTATTGGTCCAACGCCGGAACCAAAACGCGAAGGCCGGGAGATCCCGGCCTTCGTATTGAAAAAATTGGGGGCCCTATTTTTCCGTGTCGACGACCTTCCTCCACGTGTGGTCGGGATTGAAGGAAGTCATTTGCGAGGCGATGCGCGCCGTGCCATCGCCGAGATCCTTCTCGTAGATGTCGCCTTCGTGGTTGATGATGAACGTCATGATGCCGGAATTGCCGTATTCGGCCGGATAGGCAACGGCCGCAAAGCCACCGATCATGTCGCCCTTGACGACGTAATCAACGGCCCCGCCAGGCGCAGTGGGGCCCTGGCGCAGCAGAATTTTGTAGCGATAGCCGTGGTAAGGTTCGCCGGCGCCCGGGCGATAGCCGCGTTGCGTGGCGGCCGCGACCGCCTCGCCAAGCGGGCTCGGTGGTTCGTTGCCGCTTGTCGGCCAATAGAGCCCGTCCTTCTTGCCGGGCGAGCTGACGATCCGTTGCGCATAGACCGCCTGGCCGCTCTTGCTCTTGTTCATGTCGGCATAGTCTTGCTGCGCGTCCCAGTACGCGAGCATCGCCTTCATGGTCGACAGCTCGTTGCGTCCGATACGGCGCGCCAGAACTTCCTCGCGGCCGGCGGGGACGTCGAAAATCCACTGGCCGTCACGCTGCACCATCGGAATTGGGAATGGCCAGTTGTCGGGGCCAATCACCAGCACAGTTGGTTTGCCGGGTTCTGAAACAATGCGGTGCCCGGCGTCATAGGCGGCGAGATATTCCTTGCGGACTTCCGCGTCCTCGACCGGATCACCGGACGAGACCAGTTCCTGCGATCCCGGTCCGAGAATGCTTACGACCGATTTGCTATCACCACTTCGTGCTGCCCTGACAAGCGCCTCGACGGCCTCTTCGGGCGTCTTGAAACGCTGCTGCGCCTGCGCGAGCGAGGACAGTGCGAGGATAAGCATCGCCGCGCCGGCCAGGATGGTGATCTTGCTCAAGAGACGAACGCGCTGTGATTTGATCATGGCCGTTCACCCATCAATGCGGTTGCGGGGCAGCGGATGGAATCCGCGCGCCCGTGGCAAGCCATTGGTCGTAGGTTTGGAACTGCAGCCCGAGCTTTTCGTAGAAGACGCGCAGATATCCGTCGTGGCCACGGATGACTGCATCCGGCCGTACGGTCTGAACTTCCTGCGCCATCACGCCGACATAGGCCTTGTCGCTGCCGTTGTAGCTGAA
>DASSSM010000463.1:0-7366 GCA_035708425.1 Pseudolabrys sp. | reverse complement strand
TATTGCGTTGGCCGAGAAACTTGGCTCGTTCGCCGGGCAGCTCACCGAAACCGGCATCAGCAAGGTGCAACTCGCCTATGAAGGGGCGGTCGCGCAGATGAACACCAAGGCGCTCACGTCAGCCGCGCTTGCCGGCCTGCTGCGGCCGATGCTCGGCGACGTCAATGTTGTGTCCGCGCCGATGGTGGCCAAGGAACGCGGCATCGTGGTCGAAGAAGTGACGCGCGAAATGCCGGAGGACTATGAGAGCCTTATCACCGTCACCGTGACGACCGAGCGGCAGACGCGGCACGTCTCGGGCACCGTCTTTGCCGACGGCCGTCCGCGCATCGTTAACATCAAGGGAATCCGGATGGATGCCGAGTTCGGGCCTTCGATGATCTACATTACCAATCTCGACAAGCCTGGGTTCATCGGGAAGTTTTCCTCGACCCTGGGCGAGGCCGGCATCAACATCGCCACGTTCCATGTCGGGCGCGACGCGCCGGGCGGCAACGCGGTGGCCCTGATAGAGATCGACGGCGACCTTCCGGAGGCAGTGCTTGCCAAGGTGCGTGCGCTGCCGCAGGTGCAGCAGGCCAAGCCGCTTCATTTCTGAAAATCAGGCGTAAGATCAAACTGTTGCGTCCGACGGGTGCCGTGCCAGCTGCGGACTTTGGCTTGCCTCCCACAGAGGCTTCCTTTATCCGAAGGTGGACCTGGCCGGTGGCACCCGGTTTCAAGTGTCCGGGCGCTGACGCAGGGAAGGGTCCTGATGGCGAATGTCGTGGTTGTCGGATCCCAGTGGGGCGACGAAGGCAAAGGCAAGATCGTCGACTGGCTGTCGGAACAGGCCGATATCGTTGTCCGTTTCCAGGGTGGCCATAATGCAGGCCACACTTTGGTCATCGACGGATCGACTTACAAACTTTCGTTGCTGCCGTCCGGAGTCGTTCGAGAGGGCAAGCTTTCGGTCATCGGCAATGGCGTGGTGATCGATCCTCAGGCCCTGATCGACGAGATTGCCCAACTCAAGAAGCAAGGCATCGTGGTGACGCCCGAAAGTTTGCGCATAGCCGAAAACGCGATCCTGATCCTGCCGCTGCATCGGGAGCTCGAGGCCCTGCGCGAGGCGGACGATGCCGCGACACGCATCGGCACCACGAAGCGGGGAATTGGGCCCGCCTACGAAGATAAAGTGGGCCGCCGTGCAATCCGCTTCATGGATCTCGCCGATCTTCCGGCGTTGCGCGGCAAGATCGATCGGCTGCTCGCCCACCACAATGCGCTGCGACGCGGGCATGGTCTCCCCGAGATTGCGACGGAAACGGTGTATGGCCAACTCGCTGGAATCGCACCGAAGGTTTTGCCGTTTATGGACTCGGTCTGGTCGCTGCTCGATGGCAAGCGGCGCGAAGGCAAGCGCATCCTGTTCGAGGGTGCGCAGGGCGCCCTGCTCGATATCGATCACGGCACATATCCCTATGTGACTTCGTCAAACACGGTCGCGGCACAGGCGGCCACCGGCTCTGGGCTTGGGCCGAATGCGATCGACTATGTGCTTGGTATATGCAAGGCCTACACGACGCGCGTCGGCCTCGGTCCGTTTCCGACCGACCAGATGGACAACGCGGTGGGCAAAACGCTCGGTGAACGGGGCCGCGAGTTCGGCACCGTGACCGGGCGCGCCCGCCGCTGCGGCTGGTTCGACGCCGTGCTGGTGCGGCAGGCTGTGCTGACCTGCGGAATTGACGGCCTCGCGCTCACCAAGCTCGACATTCTCGACGGCTTCGACCAAATCAAGGTTTGCGTGCGCTACCGGCTGGATGGCCGCGAGATCGATTACCTTCCGGCGGGGGAGCAGGCTCAGGCGCGGGCCGAGCCGGTGTATGAAACGATCGACGGCTGGAAGGAACCGACGGCCCGGGCGCGTTCCTGGGCGCAACTACCGGCGCAGGCCATAAAATATGTTCGGCGCATCGAGGAATTGGTCGGGTGCCCGGTCGCGCTGCTATCGACGAGCCCGGAACGCGAAGACACTATCCTGATGAAAAATCCGTTTGAGCTATGATTGCCGAAAAAAGACACGAACCGGGGTCAAACATGACTATCCCAAGGAGATGCAGCGACTCGGCCGCCATCAATGCACCGGCGAATAAGGCGCAATGGCTGACTATTACCCTCTAATTTCCCGGGCCGTCAGTGGCTTGGACAAGAATACAGGCGAGAACCGGCGCGCCCTGTATGACCGCGCGCGCGTGGCGCTCGTCAACCAGCTGCGCGGTGTCCAACCGGCGCTTGAGGAATCCGACATCACCCGCGAGCGGCTGGCGCTAGAAGAAGCGATCCGTAAGGTTGAGGCCGAAACGGCGAAGCGCGTCCGCGCAGACACCCCGGAGCCTGAAGAGCCTTCGCTGCGCGATCGTGGCTTGCGCGATTTCCGCGAGACTGTCGCTGAGGCCGAGGGCCTCGGCAGTGCGTCAGCGGAAGCCAAACGTGCCGCCCACGCGACATATGAGGCGATGCCCGTTGAGCCCTCGCGCATCGAGCCGCACATTTCGACCGAGCCGGCGCCTGTTACCGAGCCTACGCTTACCGATGAGGTGCCGCCGGCCACGCCTCGCGCAGCGCCGCCATCGCGTCCCGCTTACGATGATGACGATATCTACACGCGTCCCGCACGGTCTTATGTCGGGTTAATCAAGGTCGCCCTGATTTTGCTGGTAGTGGCGGGCATTGCCGGCGCCGTCTACTGGCAGCGCCACACCATCGGGACGATGGTGGCGCAATTCCGTTCACAGCCTGCGCAGAAACCGAAAGATACGACCCAGCCGGCGGTTCGCCCGAAAATCGCCGATCGTATCGGGCAGTCCGGCACGACGTCGCCCAATACGGCGAACGCACCCGCCGCTGCGGTGGCACAGAAAGTGGTGCTGTATGACGAAGATCCGAGCGATCCGCAGGGCAAGCGCTATGTCGGCTCGGCCCTTTGGCGTACCGAGACTATATCGCCGGGGCCGGGTCTTGCCCCTGAGTTGGCTATCCGCGCCGACATTGAGATACCGGAGCGTAAGCTGCGCATGACATGGTCGCTCCGACGCAATACCGACAAGGCGCTGCCTGCGAGTCATACGATCGAGATCATGTTCACGCTGCCGGCCGATTTTCCGGAAGGTGGCATTAACAACGTACCCGGCGTCCTGATGAAACAGAACGAACAGGCGCGCGGCGTCCCGCTCGCTGGTCTCGCGGTCAAAGTCACCAACGGGTATTTCCTGATCGGTCTCTCGGCGGTCGATGTCGACGTGCAGCGCAATATACAGCTGCTGAAGGAGCGGGACTGGTTCGACATTCCGCTGGTCTACACCAGCGGCAAGCGTGCGATCCTCGCAATGGAGAAGGGAACGCCGGGCACGCGCGCTTTCGAGGAAGCCTTCCGCGCGTGGGGGCAATAGATTGTCCATGGCAGCTAAAACAGAATGGCCGGGCAAGGGCCCGGCCATTTTTGCATTCGGTGAAGACGCTAGTGCGCCGTGACTGCCGGCGCTTCAGCCGGCTTCTCCATTGCGGCCATTCGGCTCTTCACCGCTTTCTGCACTTTCTCAAAAGCGCGGACCTCGATCTGGCGCACGCGTTCGCGTGAGACATTGAACTCGGCGGCGAGTTCCTCGAGCGTGATCGGATCATCGGCAAGCCGCCGCGCCTCGAAAATGCGCCGTTCGCGCTCATTGAGCACATCGAGTGCTGACACAAGAGCCTTGTGGCGATTATCGCTCTCCTCGCTCTCGGCAAGAGTGCGTTCCTGACTTGGCGCATCGTCGACCAGCCAGTCCTGCCATTCGCCGCTCTCTCCGTCGTCGCGGATCGGCGCGTTGAGCGATGAATCGCCGCCCAGGCGGCGATTCATGTCGATGACGTCCTGCTCGGTGACCCCGAGCCGCTTTGCGATGAGCTGGACCTGGTCAGGCCGCATATCGCCTTCCTCGAGCGCGGAAATCTTGCTCTTCGCTTTGCGCAGGTTGAAGAAGAGCTTCTTCTGGTTTGCGGTCGTGCCCATTTTAACCAGCGACCACGAGCGCAGGATATATTCCTGGATCGCCGCCTTGATCCACCACATCGCATAGGTGGCGAGACGGAACCCCTTTTCGGGCTCGAAACGCTTGACTGCCTGCATCAGGCCGACATTGCCTTCCGAGATCACCTCGGAAATCGGCAGGCCATAGCCGCGATAGCCCATGGCGATCTTGGCAACGAGGCGAAGATGGCTGGTGACGAGCTTGTGCGCGGCTTCGCGATCGCCGTGCTCACGCCAGCTGCGCGCCAGCATGTATTCTTCCTGCGGTTCCAGCATAGGAAACCGACGGATTTCATCGAGATAGTGTGAAAGGCCGGATTCGGCCTTGAGTGCCGGCAATGCGGCGGTGCGGGCCATGATAGCGCCCTCCTTACGTGCCCCCGTTTTATCGGCAGGCGGGTTGTCGCCGCCGCTCCCCGAGCCGACGGCGCACATTTGATGTTGCGACCGCGAAATCCCTCGATCGCATCTGCAGCATACCGGCTCGACCGGGCGAAAGATAGGTTTGCGCCCGTCACGTCACTGTGACGCCAGATTGCGTCGCAGTAAACTACCAAGCCTTTGATGCGGCTGGTCTATTTGCGCGGCTCGTGACCCTGCTTCACGGGTTTTCCGCGCGCAGGGCATCTCGTAAACGACGCAAATCGCCCGGCAGTTCCGATTGGAACTCCAGGACTTTGCCGGATTCGGGGTGGTCAATAGCCAGTAGATAGGCATGCAAAGCCTGCCTGCCAAGGGCCGACAAGGCGTCACGGGCCTTTGGGCCAAGAAGGCTCGTCTTAGTCCTGAATCCGGTGCCGTAGGTGGCGTCCCCCAGAATCGGATGCCCCAGATGCGCTAGGTGCACGCGGATCTGGTGGGTGCGTCCGGTCTCCAAGGTACAGGCGAGCAGGCTGGCGACCGGGGTTTTGGTGCCGGGCGGGGTGAACCGTTCGAGTACCTGCCAATGGGTGACGGCCGCACGCCCGTTGCCGCGGACCGCCTGTTTGTCGCGCGATTGACGGTGGCGGCCGAGTGGAGCGTCGATTGTGCCTTTCGGCTTTCCGGGTGCGCCCCAGACGATGGCGAGATAGCCGCGCCGGAGTGGACCTTCGCCTTTTTCGGCGAATTGCTCCGCCAATGCGCGGTGCGCCTTGTCGGTCTTCGCCACAACCATGAGGCCGGTCGTGTCCTTGTCCAGGCGGTGAACGATTCCAGGCCGCTTGACCCCACCGATGCCCGACAGGCTATCGCCGCAATGAGCAATCAACGCATTGACCAGCGTACCGCTCGCGTGGCCGGCGGCTGGGTGGACGACCAGATCTTTCGGTTTGTTGATCACGATGATCGCATCGTCCTCGTAAACGATACTGAGGGGGATGTCTTCGCCCTGCGGCGCCGCGGGCTCCGGCGGCGGCAGCGCAACCTTCACCAAATCTCCCGATTTGACGGTGACCGCCGGATCGCGGATCGTGCGTTCGGCGATCGTGACCTGTCCGGCGAGGATCAGCGCCTTCAGCCGCGAGCGCGACAGGTGCGTAAGATGCGCGGCCAGCACGCGATCGAGCCTCATGCCAGCTTCGTCGGCGCTTATCGTGACAGTTTCGGAAGCATTATCTCTCATGGCTCAAGCAATGTCCGGCGAAACTGAAAAGCCTCTCGATCCGGAGGCTGCGCGCGTTGTGGCCAAAGTGCGCCGGCTCATGATGATTGCAACCATGACCACTTTCATCGCCGTTGCCGCCGTCATCGCGGTCATCGGCTACCGTGTTTTCAAGGGCGAGGAAAGGGTGCAGGCTGTGCAATCCGTTTCTGCCACGTTGCCCGCCGGGACCAGGGTGCTATCGAGCGCGATCGGAGAGGGGCGTCTGGTCCTTACCGTCGAGATCAACGGCGCAATCGAGCTGCTCAGCTTCGATTTGAACACCCTCAAGCCACTTGGACGCGTTCGGCTGGCACAGTGAATTGCAGCTCACAGCGCACGGATTTTTTCCAAGACAGGCAGCAGGTACGAGACAAATTTTTCAGTGTCCTCGCTCATCGGGAAATGGCCCAGTCCTCTCATGATTGTTGCAGACGCGCCCGTGCGTTTGGCGATGTCGAGCGTTGCCTCGGCTGTGCAGGAATAGTCATATTCGCCGGTCAGCAGGAACAGCGGGCAGAGTTTGACGTCAATCTGATCGAGCTTGTCGCGGATGTCGCCATCGGGTGTTGTGTAGAAATAGAGGTCGCCTTTGAACACGCCTGGGCCGCTCTGCATGTAGTGCCATAGTGTTTCCCAGCGTTCAGTTGCGGCCACCGTTGGCGCGATCAGGCCGGAGATCACGCCGGCGCAGACCATTCCGCCGTGCACGTCGGGCCGGTTGAGCCAGGACAGATCATAGTAAGCCTCTGCATAGGGCGCCGACTCCAATCCTATCAATGCGCGAAACCGGTCCGGATGCTGATGCGCGAGATGCAGCACGATGCGCCCGCCAATCGAGCAGCCCATGACAATGGGTCTCTCCAGCCCGAGTGCGTTAATGACGTCAAGGATCAGACGCACATAGTCAGGAGCAGTCAGTTGATATTCGCGGTCCTGCCAGCCGGGCGGCGGCGAGGTCTTGCCATGCCAGGGCATGTCGAAGGTAATCACACGGAAGTTTTTTGTGATGCGGCTGTCGTTCAGCAAGCCGCGATACTGGCGGGTGTCGGCACCCGCCGTGTGCATGCAAAGCAGAGGAATGCCCTGCCCGGCTTCCTCAACATATAGGCGATGCGGTTCTCCCAGCAGATCGCAGCGCAGATAGCGGCCGGCAATTGCCTCGTATTGTGGGCTCATCGTTTGCCCTCCCGTCGCGGGGCGGCGATGACGTCTTTGAAATAGAGCAGGTTGGCCATGAATGGGTGCAGGTCGCCTTCGACCTGCATGAGCTTCTGCTTGACCAACGCGAAAATATCGGTGTAGCCGAGCGGCGGCAGCGGCTGCCAGAATTTTTCCCAGACACTCCGTGAGGCCCGCAGGCAAAAACTGTAGTTGGGTGTGGTGAACGGACCCCGCACCACGTTAGTCACGCGGCCTTCCTGCACACGCAGCAATGTGTGGGCATCGTCTATGGCAATCATGAAAGTGGTGTCGACGAAGCGGCCACGATGGACGAGCGTGGCGTCGTTATTCACCAAGCCAGCGATCCTATCGATCATGCGTCATGCTCCCTGCGGATGACACAGCCTGGAATGACGCGATGATCCCCGCAAGAACCTTGGCAGCACGCTTGCAGCGCGGACAGATCGAGGCTATTTCGTCTGAGGCTCCCTTCGTCTAGTGGCCCAGGACGTCGCCCTCTCACGGCG
>DASSSM010000462.1:0-2735 GCA_035708425.1 Pseudolabrys sp. | reverse complement strand
TGCAACGTTCTCCGCTCATTCCAGCGAAAGCGGGAATCCAGCGCCGTTGCGGGTCAATGCAAGTGCCCCAGTCATGCCGGCTTTATGCCGGGCATCCACGTCTTAACGGCCTTGCAGCAGGGCAAAGGCGTGGATTGCCGGAACAAGTCCGGCCATGACGACTGAGAGGCATTGCACGCTTAAGCACGCGAAGGTGATTCTACTCGACTTTAAGGCCGAGCTTCTTCACCAGCCCGCCCCATTTCTTTTCTTCCGCCGCAATATCGGCGGCATAGGCCTCGGGCGTTCCAGGCAGCGCTTCGGCGCCTTCGGTGGCAAGCCTGGCCTTCACGTCGTCGGCCGCCAGTGCGGCATTTAGCTCCTTGTTGAGCCGCGCGATGATCGCCGGCGGAGTTCCGGCAGGCGCCGCCAGGCCATAGCGCAGCGCCACCTCGAAACCGGGCACGCCGCTTTCGGCAACCGTCGGAAGGTCCGGCAACAGGCTCGTTCGCTTGGCGCTGGTAATGGCGAGTGCACGCAGCGTTCCCGCCTTGATGTTGCCGAGCGCAACCGGGATCGGCAGGAACATCATCGGAATATGTCCGCCGAGCAGATCGCTGATAGCCGGGCCGTTGCCTTTGTAAGGCACGTGCTGAAGCTTCATGCCCGTTTCGGTCGCAAGATATTCGAAGGCAAGGTGATTGACCGTGCCGACGCCGGGCGACCCGTATTGCAACGGCGCCGACGCTGCCCTGGCATGGCTGATCAACTCGGCGATCGAATGCACGGGCTGCGACGGATGCGCCACCAGGACGCTCGGCGCGAAACCGATCATGCCGATCGGCGCAAAATCCCTGCCGGGATCATAGCCAGCGTTCGCGTTCATGGCGGGGGCGATCGCCATCGTGGCGGTGTAGCTCAGAAGGATGGTGTAGCCATCGGGAGCGGCCTTCGCGACAAAGCGCGTGCCGAGCGTGCCGCCGGCGCCGCCGCGATTTTCCACCACGATCTGCTGCCCGAGCGCGGCCGACATCTTGTCTGCGACATTGCGCGCCATCACCGTCGTGCTTCCGCCCGGCGGGAACGGAACAATCAATGTGATCGGACGGGTCGGATAGTCGTCGGCGCCGGCTGGACCAAGCGCGCTTGTCAGCGCGACGCAGCCGAGCGCGATGACTTGCAGCAAACGCATGGCAAACTCCCTCTCATTCGTCATGCGCGGGCTTGACCCGCGCATCCATTATGCAAGTCAACTCGGGAATACCAACGGCTTTGCTCGTGGAGGAGCATCATGGATTGCCGGGTCAAGCCCGGCAATGACACCTGAGAGTGTCGTGTCTCCGCACGGATTCCCGCTTGCGCGCGCTACTCAACTTTCAGCCCGAGCTTCTTCACCAGCCCGCCCCATTTCTTTTCTTCCTTGTCGATATCTGCGGCATATTCCGCCGGCGTCGAGGTGATCGGGTCGCCGCCTTCGGCGTGGATGCGTTTCCTCACGTCATCAAGTTCGACCATCTTGCGCAATTCCACGCTGAGCCTGTCGACGATGTCCTTCGGCGTGCCGGCCGGCGCCAACACGCCGTAGTGCAGCACGCCTTCGAAGCCCGGCAGCCCCGACTCGTCGAACGTCGGCGTGTCGGGCAGCAGCGGCGATCGCTTGAGACTTGCCACCGCGACCGCGCGCAGCTTGCCGGCCTGGATATTGCCGAGTGCCGGCGGCAGCACGCCGAATGCCATCGGCACATGTCCGCCGAGAAGATCGTTCATCACGGGAGCGGTACCCTTGTAGGGAATGAGCGTCACGTCAACGCCGGACTCTGACTTGAACAATTCGGCGCACATGTAGCCGCCGGTGCCGACCGCGGAGGTGCCGAGATTGAACTTGCCCGGCTGCTTTTTCGCCATGGCGATGAAATCGCCGACCGTTTTTGCCGGGAATGACGGATTGGCCAGCAGCACAACCGGCATCGAGCCGATCAGGCCAACCGGCGCGAAATCCTTGCGCGGGTCGAGCCCGGCGTGAACGTAAAGACTCGGATTGATCGAGATCGTTCCGGTGTGACCGAGCAGCAGCGTGTAGCCGTCCGGCGCCGCCTGCGCGACCAGGCGCGTGCCGATGGTGCCACCGCCGCCGGGCCGGTTGTCGACCACGACCTGCTGGTGGAAAGCTTCGGATAGTTTCTGTGCGACGACGCGCGCCAGGGTGTCGACCCCGCCGCCCGCCGGGAAAGGCACCACCAGCGTGACGGCCCGCGTGGGATAGTCGGCCGCGTTGGACGCGCCGCATGCGATCAGGGTCGTGGTGGCCGCCCACATGAAGGCGGCTGCAAAGCGGGACACATATCGGGACATGGCGCTCCCCGTACTTGCAGTCGTTTTTTGTTGCCGCCGACTATACTCCCGCCACTACAAACACAAAGCCGGACCCGGGCTTGCCCGGGTCCGGATAAAGACAAAAAACAAAGCCGAACCCGGGCGATGCCCGAGTTCGGCTTGAGCCGCTAGACCAGAACCTTGAGCCGGAGATCGATCCGGTCAGTGCACGCTTGCGCTGCCGTTGATACGCAACCGCTCGATCTCGTCCTTAACCTGTAATTTTCGCCGTTTGAGCTCCACGATTTTCAGGTCATCGACCGCGGGATGAGTCAGGCATTCGTTGATTTCGTCCTCGAGCGCCTGATGTCGTTTCTCCAATTCCGCAAGGTGCGATTGCATCGACATGCGGTATGTCTCCTCAATCAGTGGCTCCCTACGAT
>DASSSM010000461.1:0-5640 GCA_035708425.1 Pseudolabrys sp. | reverse complement strand
AGGCGGCATTCGCTTCAAGATCGCTTCTGATTTCGAGCCGAAGGGCGATCAGCCGCAGGCGATCAATGAGCTGGTGGAGGGCGTAAAGCGCAGCGATCGCACGCAGGTTCTGCTCGGCGTCACCGGCTCGGGTAAGACCTTCACAATGGCGAAGGTGATCGAGGCGACGCAGCGCCCTGCCCTGATCCTCGCGCCCAACAAGACGCTCGCCGCCCAGCTCTACGGGGAGTTCAAGTCGTTTTTCCCGGACAATGCGGTCGAGTACTTCGTCTCCTATTACGACTACTACCAGCCCGAAGCCTACGTGCCGCGCACGGACACCTACATCGAGAAGGAATCCTCTATTAACGAGCAGATCGACCGCATGCGGCATTCGGCGACGCGTGCGCTGCTTGAGCGCGACGACGTGATCATCGTCGCCTCGGTGTCGTGCATTTACGGCATCGGCTCGGTGGAAACCTATTCGGCGATGACCTTCACGCTCACGCAGGGTGGTAAGATCAACCAGCGCCAATTGCTCGCTGATCTCGTGGCGCTGCAGTACAAGCGCACGCAGGGCGATTTCTTCCGTGGTTCGTTCCGCGTGCGCGGCGATACTGTCGACATCTTCCCGGCGCACTACGAAGACCGCGCCTGGCGCATCCATTTATTCGGCGACGAGATCGAGAAGATCGAGGAAATGGATCCGCTCACCGGACAGAAGACCGACGAATTGGAATTCGTGAAGATCTACGCCAATTCGCACTATGTGACGCCACGCCCGACCCTCATCCAGGCCATCGCCGGCATCAAGCACGAGCTGCGGCAGCGTCTCGATCAGCTCACCGCAGCCGGCCGCCTGCTGGAAGCGCAGCGGCTCGAGCAGCGAACCATCTTCGATCTGGAAATGATGGAAGCGACCGGCTCCTGCGCCGGCATCGAGAACTACTCGCGCTACCTCACCGGCCGGAAGCCGGGCGAGCCGCCGCCGACGCTGTTCGAATACGTGCCCGACAACGCGCTGGTGTTCTGCGACGAAAGCCACGTGACGGTCCCGCAGCTCGGTGGCATGTTTCGGGGCGACTTCCGACGCAAGGCGACGCTCGCCGAATACGGTTTCCGCCTGCCCTCCTGCATGGACAACCGGCCGCTGCGTTTCGAGGAATGGGACGCAATGCGTCCGCAAAGCGTCGCGGTTTCGGCCACCCCGGGACCGTGGGAGCTCAATGAATCCGGCGGTGTCTTCGTCGAGCAGGTGATCCGCCCGACCGGCCTGATCGATCCGCCGGTCGAGATACGACCCGCGCGCCTGCAGGTCGACGATCTCGTCGGCGAAGTACGGCAGGTGGCGCAGAAAGGGTACCGGTCGCTGGTCACTGTGCTGACCAAGCGCATGGCCGAGGATCTCACCGAATACCTGCACGAACAGGGCATCCGCGTGCGCTACATGCACTCGGACATCGACACGCTGGAACGCATCGAGATAATCCGCGACCTGCGGCTCGGCGCATTCGACGCATTGGTCGGCATCAACCTGCTGCGCGAGGGCCTCGACATCCCGGAATGCGCGCTGGTCGCCATTCTCGATGCCGACAAGGAAGGCTTCCTGCGCAGCGAAACGTCATTGATTCAGACCATCGGCCGCGCCGCGCGCAACGTCGACGGCAAGGTTATCCTCTATGCCGACAGCGTGACCGGTTCGATGCAGCGCGCGATCGAGGAGACCAACCGCCGCCGCGAGAAGCAGGAGGCCTACAACACCGAGAACGGCATCACGCCGGAAAGCATCAAGCGCTCGATCCACGATATCCTCGACAGCGTCTACGAGCGCGATCATGTGCTGATTTCGACGGGCGGCGCGAGCGCCGGCGAATTCGCCGAGGCGGCGACCATCGGTCACAATCTCGAGGCGGTGATCGCCGATCTCGAGACGCGCATGCGCGAGGCGGCCGCCGATCTTGACTTCGAGGAGGCCGCGCGGCTGCGCGACGAGATCAAGCGCCTCCGCGCAACCGAGATGGCGGTGCTGGACAATCCGACCGCCCGCGACGTGATGGTTGCGCAGACTAAGGGGCTGCGTTCACGCCCACACAAGCCCGAGCTCGATGAGATGGGCATTGCACTGTCGCACGAGGTGAAACCGGCGCGCGCCGACAGCCCACGCTCGAAGCTCGGAAAGCCGGGAATGCGTGGCGGGTTCAGAAGCAATCGCCACCCTTAAGCGCGCGAAGCTTGGCGAACGAACTGCTTTAACGGCTATGGTCTCGGGCCGCAGGCTGAGCGTCTTTGCCGGAATAAGCGCGCGGCGGGCGCTTCTTGACCTTCTGGGTCGTCATGCCTTGCGAGCTGTTACTCGTTGCCGTCCCGCCCGACCCGCTCTTGTTGCGCGCGGCAGCTGTGTCTGCGGGCACCACCAATGTGCCTGCAAGAATTAACGCTGAAATGGTTGCTGCAGTCGAGATCTCATCGTCTGCCTTTCCGCCCTGTGCGCCTGGATCCCCGCTTTCGCGAGGATGAGCGGAAGCGGTGGCCTAAAATCTGTGTCGTCGCCAGCGATACGCCGAGGGCCGATCATCAAACGGATAGTGATAGACGTATCCGTCGTAAGCGTAGAGGCAGTAGTAACCGGCATAGGCGCAGCGGTCACGCCAATTGGAACCGTACCAGCCGGTCCGGACATAGCGCTTGCCGATGACCGGGCCGAAATCCGCCGCCGCCGACGGGGCGCAGGTACTACCGAGAATCGCAGCGGAAATTGCAGTCGCAATAAAAAGACGTTTCATGATGACGCCCAAAGCCGATGAAACCTGGGCTAAGTCTCACCAACCGGGGGCGCGACGCAAATCAAAACGGCCGCATTGGTTAAGCATCGAACCATATGTTTGCTTAACGGTTTTGGCTCATTCGGCGAAAACGTCAAATCAACTCCTTTATTGGTGCGCCCCGCTTTCAGATCGACTCACCGCCGCTTTCAAGCACCGCGTATTGCACCATGCCGGACACGCGCTGCCAGGCGGAGCCGTTGAAGCCGGCAATCACGTTGATGCGCACGATTTGCACCAGCTGGTTATCGAGCTTCATGGTGTCGACCGTTCCGTCATGGACATAGGCGATCGCCGCGACGCCGCAGGCACGCTCATCCATGGCGTTGGCATTGACGGCTTGCACGGCCTGATCAGGCGCGGCGCCATGACTGCGCAGATCGACGAATTGCCTGGCCTCCTCCGATGTATTGCAAATGACGCCGACACCGACGGCTGCGTCGCCGTTTGCCGACGATGGCATCGGACCCCCAGCACGCGCAGCGCCGCACACCAGTATCGCGGCCGCCGCCGCCCAGAAAATACGCATTCTTGCCTCCAGAATGTTGTTCCGCGGTATCGTTTGCCGGCCCAACGTCCCCGCGCGGGAGGCGGTTCGCAGCCATGCGTGGGCGCGCACGCAATTGTGAAAGTCTTTTCCGCCACCGTTGCGTAGAAGGGTGCGATTCGGGCAAATAGCGGCGGCCGCCTTCGGAACACACACCGCTCCAAATCTCGCCTGGAAATGCTTTTATGAACGTTTCAACGATCCGAACAGTTCGTGCTGCCGCAAGCCTCACTGTGTTGGCCGCCGCGCTTGCACTCGCGGCCTGCGAAAGCGATGGCACCGGCCCGTCGGCCGCCGATGCACCGAAAGCGCAAGCCGCTTCGGCGAGGCCGGAACCGGCCGCCTCCAAACCCGAAACGCCGCCAGCGCAAACCGTAAGACCGGCGGCCGCTGCCGACGATGGCGAGCCGATGACGCGTGCGCGCGCCGCCCGCGAATGCTGGATGCGGACCGAAAAGGCCAATCCTCACCAGGATCTCGACAAGCGCGCCGACGTCGTAAACAAGTGCATTGACGAGAAGCTCAAAGCGGCGGGCGCGGCTCCGCCGAAGACCTGACGGCTGGCGTCCCTCCCCTTGCGCCGGCCGGCGCGCCGGCTAGCATTCAGCATCAATCGACTTCAGGGAGGCCATCATGGCGAAAGGTCAGATGCGTACACCGAAGGAAAAGAAGAAGCCGAAGGCCGACAAGGATAAACCGAAGCAGCTTTCCGCCTACAAGCTGGCGCAGATGCAAGGTTCATCCGGCAGTTCCTTCAGCACGCCGCCCGGCAAGAAATCCTGACCGCTAGCGCTGCCCGGAGGTGCCCATCTTCGACGCTTCGGGCAGTTCCTTAGCCTGCTTCGCCATCTCGAGGCAGGTCAGCAATTCGACGTAACTGGGCGAACTGCCGAGCGAAGAGAATCGCACGCAGCCGGTGCGTTGCGCCGGACTGTATTGAGCCCAGTCCTGCTGCAGCTTGCTGTGCGCATCTTCTTCATCACGTTTGCAATCACCGGTGGAGCGGCCGAGCGAAACAGAAACTTCGCCGGCGCGGCGGCAAGTCTGCTCGACATTGAACTTTGGTATTGCGTCGGCCACCAAAACAATGTGCGACGCAGTCAATATGATCGGCAATAGCGCGGGCATGGGCATGCTCCCAAAACACCACCTCCCCGATACCTGAAGACAATCCGTGAGCCGGGTTCCAGTTTCATGCCTTAGAGGCCATGAACCTTTTCCGCGGCCGGCGCGACCAATGGGCGGTAACGCCGGAGGGTCGCAGCATGCTGAAGCGCTTTTTATTCGCATTTTTCGCGTTCATCGGCCTGATCGTGCCGGCCGCATTCGCGCTGGCGCTGCTGGCCGCGCCGCCCGCAAGCCCGGCGCCTCTGCAGTTGCCTGGCTGCGATCGCAATCTTGCCGATGCCAGCACAAATGTGGCGGCAACGCAGGCGCGCCTTAAAGGGCTCGACGCCAAAGAGGGCAAGGACATCTGCAGCGCGACACGGCTTTACTTTCTCGAGGTCGTCAAGGCGCGCGCCGTCACCGCGTTGTGCAAAAGCGGGCCGGAACGCGAGCGTGAGCTTGGCCGCTTCGACGCCGACGTGGAACACATCAACGAGGCGATCGCCGCCCGCTGCAGCTGACTGGAAATAATCCGAATTGTTTCACAGCTTCGCCAAAGTTCCGTGGCATAACGCAACCAATGCTTAACCGGTTTGCGCTGAACATCGCGCAGTCAACCAAATAGCCGGACGGGCACTTTTGGGGGAGAGCTTTGGAAATGCGAGCACGCGTTCGTCGTGCAGTGTGGATGTTCGGTGCGCTGGCTCTCGTCGCCATGCCGGCATCGGCGCAGGAGTCGACCGAAGTCGCGCCCCTGACGACGGAAGACAGCGCGCTCCTCGCAAACGCCCTGGTTTTTGACCCTGGCGCCCTCGCCACAGCGCCGAAAAAGCCGTTGCGCCTTCCAGGCTACAGAAACAGCGAGTACGACATCACACGCACGCAGAAAGTAGACGGCTCGACCACGGTCGTGGTGAAGCAACCCGTGCAGACTGAATGGTCGAATTCTGTTGGCGCCGATCTCGCGCCACCGACACCGACCGCATATCCACTGCCCTTGCCCACGGAGCGCAACAACGGCATGCCCGCCGGTGCGGCCTGGGCGTCAGCCGGCGTGCCGAATCTCGCCAGCGTGGATGCACGCATCGATCCCACAAACGAGCAGGGCAAGGTTGGCACGACGATCAAGCATTCGATCCCATTCGGGAGCCGTTTCGCTGTGACGGTACAAGGCACCTACTCGGT
>DASSSM010000460.1:0-4168 GCA_035708425.1 Pseudolabrys sp. | reverse complement strand
GGGAAGATTCTAGCCGTCTTCCCGTGTCTTCCCATGTCCCCCTGTGGCATCAACAGACAGGTCGTGTACGCCTCATTGCTTCGTGTGGGGAGCCAAGGCCCCGACAGCCAGGAATTACCTATGAGCAAGCCAATAGCCCTCGAGAAAGAGGCCCTGCAATTCCCCACGATCGACCCCGGGGTGCGGATCGGGCATGTCCATCTGAAGGTCGCCGATCTGCAGAGGGCGCTCGATTTCTACTGCGGGGTGCTGGGTTTTTCGCTCACCACAAGCCGGCCGGGTGCCGCCTTCATATCGGCCGGCGGCTACCATCATCATCTCGGCCTCAATACCTGGGAGAGTCGCGGCGGGTCGCCGCCTGCGCCCGGCACCACGGGCCTTTACCATACGGCCATTCTTTACCCGACCCGCAAGCTGCTCGCCGACGCTTTGCGTCGCCTCATCGTGGCAAAGATCCCGCTTGAGGGCGCCAGCGACCATGGCGTGAGCGAGGCGCTCTATCTACGTGATCCCGACGACAACGGAGTGGAGCTCTATTGGGATCGCCCGAAAGACAAATGGCCGAAAAAGCCCGACGGCTCGCTGCAGATGTACACCAACCCGCTGGATCTCCACGATCTGCTCGCGGAGCTTGATCGGCCGGACAAATAGGCGCCGCGCTAAACGCTCAGACGCACAAGCGCCATTGCTGCCGCAGTCAGCATCACCACGAAGATCGGAAAATTCTCGAACACGTTGACCCGTACAGTTGCCCAGCCGTTCCTCCAACGCGCACATCATGCGTCGGTTCCTGAGAGATCATTGCTCAGGGTAAATTGTGGGCTCGTTGTGTCGGGCAACCGACAGAAGTGCTCAGGCCGTCGCTTTCGCGAGAGCACGCCGTGCCAGAACACCGACGAGATGTGCGCGGTATTCGGGGCTGGCGTGAATATCGCTGTTCATGCCGTTGGCGGGTATCGTCATGCCTTCGATTGATCTGGCGGCGAAGCGTTTCTTGAGCGCCTCTTCGAAGGACTTCACACGGAACACGCCGGTGGCGCCCGCACCGGTCACCGCTACGCGGATATCGGCGCCGCGCTTCGACACGAACACGCCAACGAGAGCGAAACCCGACGCCGGATGCCTGAACTTTTCGTAGGCCGCCTTCTTGGCGATCGGAAAGCTCACCTTCGTGATGATCTCACCGTCCTCAAGCGCGGTTGAAAACATACCGGTAAAAAAATCATCGGCCGCGATGCGTCGCTTGTTGGTGATGATCGTGGCTCCAAGACCGAGGCACGCCGCCGGATAATCGGCGTTCGGGTCATTGTTGGCTATCGAACCGCCGATCGTGCCGCGATTCCGGACCTGCGGATCGCCGACCGACGCAGGCACCGATGCGAGGCCGGGCAACAGTTGCTGAAGCACCGGCGAATTGGCCGCGTCGACGTGACGCGTCATCGCCCCGATCACGATGGACCTGCCCTTCTGCTCGACACCGCTCAATCCCTCGACCAAAGACAAATCGATGAGCGCGGAAGGCTGCGCCAGGCGTTGCTTCATCACCGGCAAAAGCGAATGCCCGCCCGCCAGGAGCTTTGCTTCAGGGTTACGGGCGAGGAGACCGGCCGCCTGACGGACCGTGGTCGGACGATGGAAAGTAAAATTGTACATTTCAAAATCTCCCGTGACTACGCGGCTTGGCGCGGTTGTCCATTTTTGAGCGCTGCCCAAACCGTTTGTGCGGTTGCAGGCATGATGAGATTCTCAGTGCCGATCGCGTCAGTGATGGCATTGATCACGGCTGCCGGTGCTGCGATCGCCCCGGCCTCTCCGCACCCTTTGATGCCGAGCGGATTCGACGGTGCCTTCGTTTCAGTAAGGCCAACCTTGAACGAGGGCAGGTCGTGGGCATGCGGCATGCAATAATCCATCAGCGACCCGGTCACGAGCTGACCCTCTTTGTCGTACACCGCGCCCTCCAGCAGGGCCTGCCCGATGCCTTGCGCGATGCCGCCATGAACCTGCCCTTCGACAATCATCGGATTGACGACGGTGCCGAAATCGTCGACGGCGGTCCAATTCACGATTTCGGTCTTGCCGGTCTCACCATCAACCTCGACCTCGCAAATATGGCAGCCGGCCGGGAACGTGAAATTGGTCGGATCGTAGAAGCTGGTTTCCTTCAGCCCGGGCTCGAGCTCCTGCCCCGAAAACTTGTGCGCGATGTAGGCATTGAGTGAGACATCGCCCCATGCCGCCGACTTGTCGGTGCCTGCGACGGTGAATTTTCCATCCTTGAAGACGATATCGCCTTCCGCCGCTTCCAGCATGTGAGCGGCAACCTTTTTTGCTTTTGCCTCGATCTTGTCGAGCGCCTTCACCACCGCCGACATGCCGACCGCGCCGGAGCGCGAGCCATAAGTGCCCATCCCGAACTGCACTTTGTCGGTATCGCCATGCACGATGGAGATATTCTCGAACGGAATGCCAAGCCGCTCCGAAACAAGTTGCGCAAAAGTTGTCTCGTGTCCCTGCCCGTGGGCGTGCGTTCCCGTAAGCACTTCCACGCTGCCGGTCGGGTTGACGCGCACTTCGGCGCTCTCCCATAGGCCGACACCGCAGCCCAGCGAGCCGACCGCCTGCGAAGGTGCGATCCCGCAGGCCTCGATATAGGTCGAATAACCAAGTCCGCGCAGTTTGCCCTGACGGGCCGCTTCGCGCTTGCGCTTGTTGAAGCCCTTAACGTCCGCAAGCTCCAGGGCCTTTTTGAGCGAGGCGTTATAGTCGCCGGCGTCGTAGGCCATAATGACCGGCGTCTGGTGCGGAAACGATTTGACGAAATTGCGCTTGCGCAAGTCCGCCGGGTCAATTCCCATTTGCCGCGCAGCCACTTCGACCAGCCGCTCCACCACAAATGTCGCTTCCGGCCGGCCCGCCCCACGATAAGCGTCGACCGGCACCGTATTCGTGTAGACCGCATCGACCTCACAGTAGATCTGCGGAATGTCGTACTGCCCCGACAACAGCGTCGCATAAAGATAAGTCGGCACCGACGACGAGAACGTGGACATATAGGCGCCCAGATTGGCGATCGTCTTCACGCGCATCGCCAGAATTTTCCCGTTGGCATCGAGCGCAAGCTCGGCATGGGTGACGTGATCGCGGCCATGCGCGTCGGTCACGAACGATTCCGACCGGTCTGCCGTCCACTTCACCGGCCGACCGACCTTGCGTGCGGCCCATAAACAGACGACCTCTTCCGGGTAGATGAAAATCTTTGACCCAAAGCCGCCGCCGACATCGGGGGCAATGACGCGCAACTTGTGCTCGGGTGCCATGCCGACAAAAGCGGCAATCACCAACCGCGACACATGCGGGTTTTGCGTCGTGTTCCAAAGGGTCAGCTGATCCGTGCCGGCATCGTACTCGGCGAGCGCGGCACGTGGCTCGATCGCGTTCGGCACCAACCTGTTATTGACGATATCGAGCTTGGTGACGTGCTTGGCGGAGCTGAAGGCTGCATCGACCGCTTTCGCGTCGCCGAGCGACCACTCATAAATCGTGTTCTTCGGTGCAAGGTCGTGAATTTGCGGGCCTGACTTTGCTTTCGCAGGATCGGTGACCGCCGGTAGCGGCTCGTAGTCGACTTTGACTTTTTCGGCGGCGTCGCGTCCCTGCAGCTGCGTTTCGGCTATGACGACTGCGACAGCGTCTCCCTGGTGGTTGACCTTGCCGACGGCCAGCGCCGGATGTGGCGCCATCTTCATCGGCGTGCCGTCCTTGGAGTGAATCATCCAGCCGCAAATCAGGTTGCCAATCTTGTCTTTTGCCAGCTCGGCGCCCGTGAGCACGGCGATCACGCCCGGCATCGTTTTGGCTGCGCTTGTATCGATGTTCTTTATCTTTGCGTGCGCATGCGGGGACCGTACGAAAATGGCGCGCGTCTCACGCGGCCGGATCACATCGTCGGTGTATTGGCCCCTGCCGGTGATGAAGCGGAGGTCTTCCTTCCGGCGCACCGCCGCGCCGATACCAGTCGCGCTCATGGCGGTCTCCTCCCGTTGGAATGTTTTTGACGCTATTCCGCGGCCTGTCGGGCACCGCCCTTGGCCATCGCTTTTGCTCCGGCGGCAATCGCCTTGACGATGTTGTGGTACCCGGTGCAACGGCAGATATTTCCGTCGAG
>DASSSM010000459.1:0-8858 GCA_035708425.1 Pseudolabrys sp. | reverse complement strand
GATCGGAATAAGCCGAACGTCGCGCGCAAAATGGGTCATGCGGCTTGGTCGCTCAATCGTGTGCGCGCCCGATCAGCGAAGGCCTGCGCCGCAGCCGCCACCGCTTTGGCATCCTGGACGGCCGACGATTCACCAGCCGGCCGCGTAACACCGGCGATGCGTACCAATCGCGCCAGCAATTGATTGCCCGCGTTCAAATGAAGATCGAGCTCGGCGGCGAGCGCCTCGCCCCGCTCGAGTTTTTCGCTCAGGGCCTGTTCGCCCTGGTGCATCATCGATTTGAGCCCCGCAATTGCGCGTTCAGCAATTTCGGTGGCCGTGACCAATTCCGAAATCGTCGCCCGTAGCGAATTCTCATCAGCCTTGAGCAGACGAAGCTGCTTGTTGAGCCGGACGCAATACAAGATCGTGAGCAACAGCAGGACCGAGACCATGGTCTCGACCAGAAAACCATAGTGGTAGCTCACGGGACCTCCATTGGAGTCGTGGTTGTTGTTTCATCAGCCTTTTCGAACATGGCGAAAGTCGTGCGCGGTTTACGTAGCGGCTTCGCGACGCGCACGGCAACACGATCCCCGACGCGTCCCATGCGACCCTCGGTCAGCGTGATATCGCCGCATCGGACTGTGACCATCGCTTCGGGCTTTATCTCAAGCATGAGCGTGTCGCCAACATTGAGACCCATCATGCGACGTAGCGGCAGACGCGCCTCGTAGAGCACGGCATCGACGCCGATCCGCGCCTGGCCGATATCGGTCGCAAGATGGCCTTCCCAGATCTCGTCGCGCCCGAATTTTTCGCCCATGAACATCTGCAGCAAGACGGCGCGGATCGGTTCGATGGTCGCATAGGGCAACAACAACTCGATCGTGCCGCCACGGTCTTCCATATCGATACGCAGGCGGACGAGAATTGCAGCGTTCGCAGGCCGGGAAATCGCAGCAAACCGCGGATTGGTTTCAAGCCGGTCGATGTTGAACTTAACTGGAGACAAAGGTTTGAACGCGAGTTCGGCGTCAGCAAGCACAACTTCGATCATCCGCTTCACAAGATTGGTCTCGATCGTAGTGTAGGGTCGGCCCTCAACACGGATTGTGCTCTGCCCTCTACGACCGCCGAGCAGCACGTCGATGATCGAATAGATCAGGCTTGAATTGATGGTCGCGAGACCGAAGTTGTCCCATTCCTCGGCCTTGAAGACCGCGAGAATCGCCGGCAATGGAATCGAATTGAGATAGTCACCGAAGCGAACCGAGGTAATGCGATCAAGCGAAACTTCCACATTGTCCGAAGTGAAATTGCGCAGGCTGGTCGTCATCAATCGCACAAGACGATCGAAAACGATTTCCAGCATCGGCAACCGCTCGTACGAAACCATCGCCGAATCGATGATGGCGCGGATACCGGAATTATCGTTGAGCGAGACGTCGGCGAGACTGAAGCCAAGCAGGCTGTCGATTTCTTCCTGGTTGAGAATGCGTTCAGCGCCGCCCTTTGCGGATTGAAGCCCGCCGGGATCGTCGGCCATAGCAGCCCATTGCGCGGCCGCATCATCGGTGGGCGCTCCAGCCGCCGCATCCGCGCCTGTCGGAGCTGCACCGGTGTCAGATTCCAGCGCGAGGCCCCACTCTGCTGCGAGTGCGTCTTGGTCGATCTGGTCTTTTGTCGCCATTGCCTGAACCGCCTGTTTATTCGCTTCGCAACATCACTGGACAACGATTTCCTTGAACAGCACGGCCGTGACGTGGTTCGGCGCAACCGCAGCATTGACGCGGCGGGTCAATTCTTCTTTGAGGCGATAGAGTCCTGCAGAACCATCAAGATCGGTCGGCCGCAGTTCCCGCAGGTAGGTCTGGAAAGCGTCCATGACCCGCGGCATCAGCGGCTGGATCTGCGGCACAAGGCTTGAGTCCGGAAGTTCAAGAACGATCTTGACCTTGAGATACTGGGTGCGATCGCCCCCGGAAGTCGAAAGATTGACCAATACATCGGGCAGATCGACGAAGGTCGCCGGCTTGGCCGCGACCTGCGGCTCCTTGTGACTGGGGCCCTTCAGAAAATAGTACGTGCCCCCGCCGCCTCCGATGAGCACGAGCAGGCCAGCACCACCGATAATCATCCACTTCAGCGGCGGCAGCTTGAATTTTGGGATGAACTTGAACTTCGACTTTGATGCCGCCTGTTCGTTTTCTTCGTCCGGCTTTTCGTCTTCTTCGACGTCCGCCTCTTTCGCCTTGGCTGCCATGAATGACCCCGGATCGCGAGTTTGGGCGGGGCGGCAAGCGACGTTGTTTTTGGCGAAACAGCGCGGCTGCGCGCCACCGCGCGCCCCTTGCGATCGAAGGTAGGTCCGTATGGTTAACAGATACTTTCCCGGTCCCCGCCGGCAGGAAACTTTTGCCGGGTAATCCCCCTCAGACGGTTGTTTTTTGCCGCTTCTGACCGGTCGTAATTTGATCCAAGCCTATGATTTTACACAGCTTTGCCGGTTGGCACAGCCAGTGCAATGCATTGGCCGCTGCGGGCTTGGGAGAGCCCACAGCAATCGGAAGCGGTCAATGCCGGCCTCGGGAGGGTCGGTCTGGCCGGACTGAAAGGGGAGTTGCCGATGCAGAATGCACTTCTGGTCGGGCTGTCACGCCAGGTCGCGCTCTCGCGCGAGATGGACGTCATTGCGAACAACCTCGCAAACATGAACACCTCCGGCTTCAAAGCCGACGGTGCCGTGTTCGAGGAATACGTCAGCCCAACCGCGCGCGCCAATAATTTTCCAGCTGCTGATAGCCGCATAAGTTTCGTGCACGATCGCGCGACCTGGATGGACATGAGCCAGGGGCCGCTCGATCGCACCGACAACCCGCTGGACGTCGCCATCAACGGCAAGGGATACCTGGCGGTGCAGACGCCACGTGGCGAGCGCTATACGCGCAACGGCGCCCTGCAAATCAACAACAGCGGCGAGCTGGTCACCGCCGAGGGCTTTCAGGTGATGGGCGAATCCGGCCCGATCACCTTCCAGCCCAAGGATCGCAACATCGCGATCAGCCAGGACGGCACCATCAGCGTGCGCGAGGGCAGCAACAGCCAGACGGAATCGCAACGCGGGCAATTGCGCGTTGTCAGCTTCGATCAACCTGGCCGGTTGCAGAAAGACGGCACCGGGGTTTTCGTCGCACCAGCGGGCGTCACACCCCAAGCCGATAAATTGTCGCGCGTCATGCAGGGCACGGTCGAGAAATCGAACGTCCGCTCGGTCATAGAAATGACGCGCATGATCGAAGTGACGCGCAGCTACACCCACGTCGCCAACATCCTGTCGCAGCAGGCCGACTTGCGTCGGACGGCGATCGAGAAACTTTCCGAAGTACCGACAAGCTAGGTGTCCGGAGGCTGAACAATGAGAGCACTTCATACCGCGGCGACTGGAATGATGGCCCAGGAACTAAACGTCCAGGTCATCTCCAACAACATCGCCAACATGCGGACCACCGGCTACAAGCGCCAGCGCGCTGAATTTCAGGACCTGCTCTACGAATACGTCAGCCGCGTCGGCACGCAGACGTCAGCGCAAGGCAATATCCTGCCGGCTGGCATCGAGCTCGGGTCGGGCGTCAAGACCGCCGGCACACCACGCCTGATGAGCCAGGGCGAACTGACGCAGACTGGCAAGGATTTCGATCTCGCCATCCGCGGCGAAGGCTTTTTCAAGATTTTGCTGCCCGATGGCCGCACTTCCTATACGCGCGACGGCTCCCTTGAGCTCGACGCACAGGGGCGTCTTGTCACGGCGCAGGGCAATCTGATCCAGCCGAACATCACTATTCCGCAGAATGCGATGTCGGTCTCTGTGAACTCGCAAGGCCAAGTGTTCGTGACCCAACCAGGCTCCAATACGCCGACCCAGGTCGGACAAATCGAACTTGCGATTTTTGTCAACAAGGCCGGCCTGCAGAGCATCGGCGACAATATGTATCTCGAGACCCCGGCCTCGGGCACGCCGCAAAACGGCAATCCAAACTCGGACGGATTCGGCAATCTCCAGCAAGGCTTTCTTGAACAGGCAAACGTCGAAGCGGTCAGCGAGATTTCCGACTTGATCGCCGCGCAACGCGCTTACGAAATGAACGCCAAAGTGATTTCCGCCGCCGACCAGATGTTGTCGGCCACCGCCAACATGATGCGCTAAGGTCTCGCCATGATACGTATATTCCTTGCCGCACTTATCGCGTTCGGCGCCCTCACAACATCCGCCGTCGCGCAAGTTCCAAATCCACCACGATTAAAGTCCGAAGCGATTATTCACGGCGACATCGTACGCATCGGCGATCTGATCGAAAATCCCGGTGTCGTTGCCAATGTACCGATCTTCCGTGCACCAGATCTCGGCTATACCGGTACCGTATCCGTGGATGCTGTTCTCAACGCGATCCGCGATCACGCGCTTATCGGGATCGACACCGCGGGTCTGAGCAAGGTGGTGGTCACGCGCGCCACCCGCACGGTCCCAACAACGGAGATCGAAGACCTGATCGCACGGACGTTGTCGGCGAAATTCGATCTCGGAGACAGCAAGGACATCACCGTCAACCTTGGGCACGACATACGTACGATCTATGTCGATCCCCTGGCGGTCGGCGAACCGCGAGTTGCGCACATCGACTACGACACGCGCAGCACGCGTTTCGACGCAACGATCGAGATTGCCGGGGGACCCGCGAAGCGGAGCGTACTTCGCGTCGCGGGTCGCGCCACCCCGACCGTCGAAGTTGTGACCATCGGAAGGTCCGTCGAACGCGGTAACATCATAAAAGACGCGGATATCGTAGTGGACCGCCGTCCCCGCAACGAGGTCGGCCGCGACGCCATCACCAAACGCGCCGACGTTATCGGCATGGCAGCCCGCGGAACGATGCAGGGTGGCCGTCCGCTGCGAGCCGCGGATCTCATGAAGCCCGATCTTGTCTTGCGCAACCAGGCCGTGACGCTGGTCTATGAAGCTCCCGGAATGGTGCTCACGATACGCGGCAAGGCCAACGATGGTGGCGCTGAAGGCGACGTGATCAGCGTTGTCAACGAGCAGTCGAAGCGCGTGGTCCAGGGCATGATCGTCGGACCGGGCCGCGTGGCGGTCACGAACGGTTCGCCGCGCTTGGCCGCCAACAACGTCACCGGGTCTGTCAATGCGAATACGCGCTAACGGTCAATCTCTTTGTTCCGTCATGCGTCACTTACGTGCGGTTTCTATTGTGCCGAAAATCCTGTGCATCAATGTGAAAGCAATCTCATGAAAGTCGTCATGGTTATGCGTCGTGCGGTCCTGGCCGCTTTGGCCAGTTCCCTCCTCAACGGGTGCGCGTATCTCGATCGGCTCAGATCGGTTGGCGAGCAACCACCATTGGCCGCCGTGGACAATCCGACCACGCGCCCGGGATATAAGCCCGTCCAGATGCCACCGGCAGCACAGCCCGCGGCATACAATCCAAATTCGCTTTGGCGCAACGGTTCGCGCGCCTTCTTCAAGGATCAGCGCGCGCACCAGGTGGGCGACATTCTTACAGTGAAGGTCAACATCACCGACAAAGCGAATATTGAAAACGAAACCAAACGCACGCGAACGATGACCGAGGATTCAGGCATCGTCAACTTCTTCGGCAAACCAAAAGTGCCGATCATGAACACGCCAGTGCCGACGCGCATCTTTACGGCCGATTCAAGCACGACGGGCAATGGCAAAGGCTCGGTCGATCGGACGGAAGAGCTCAAAACAAACGTCGCCGGCGTGGTGACGCAAGTTTTGCCGAACGGGAACCTGGTGATCGAAGGCAAGCAGGAAATTCGCGTCAACTTCGAGGTTCGCGAACTCATCGTCGCTGGAATTGTGCGACCGGAGGATATCGAGAGCGACAACACGATCGACTCCAACAAGATCGCCCAGGCGCGTATCGCGTACGGAGGCCGTGGCCAGATTACGGATATGCAGCAGAGCCGCTATGGCGAGCAGATCTTTGACATACTCCTGCCGTTCTAGTCCCGCGTAGCGCACCGGGCTCCCGCGCCGTTTCGCATCGCGCGAGCGCAAACGGCGTAAACGACGCGGTCTCCGACTGCTCCCCGGTCGGAGGCCGCGCTTTTTTCATACCGAGTTGAACGATCTGAAAAAAATTGCCCGGCAGCATCGCCGGGCAATACACTTAAAGATCAAATTTGCCGCAGATCAGTCGTCGCGGTAGACACGCTCGCGCCGCTCGTGGCGCTCCTGCGCTTCGACCGACAGCGTGGCAATTGGGCGCGCCTCAAGCCGGCGCAATGAGATGGGCTCGCCTGTCTCTTCGCAGTAACCGTAGGTGCCGTCGTCGATCCTGGTCAGCGCCTCATCAATCTTCGCAATCAGCTTGCGCTGGCGGTCGCGTGCGCGCAGCTCAATCGCACGATCGGTTTCGGATGACGCACGGTCCGCGAGATCGGGGTGATTCTGATTCTCTTCTTGAAGATGCTGCAGCGTTTCTTTGGCTTCCTTGAGTATGTCTTCCCTCCAGGCGAGCAGCTTGGCGCGAAAATATTCGCGCTGGCGCTCGTTCATAAACGGCTCCTTGTCAGACGGCCGATAGTTTTTGGTCTTGGCCAACATTCCCACCTACTCCCTGTTTTTATTCTTGGGCGCGTCGTACCGCCCCCTCCGAGCGGCAGGCTTATATACGTCCGCCAACGGGCGGACAATATCCGATTGGCGTTTCCAATCCGGCCTGATTTGTGTTACGGCTCAATGACTTCCGCAAAAACGCGGTAGGCTGGCGGCCTTGCTGCAGGAGCTAACGGACACCCGCTTTGGCGAGCTCCACGGCGACACGGAGGTCGATTTCGCCCAGCACAAGGTCAAGACCGGCGTCGCCCGACGTTTCGGTCAAGCCCTCCGATGCAACCCTCAGGCGCGCAAGGATCGATTGATCCACGCCTCCATCGAGCAGGCCGAGCTTGAGCGTGTCGAGCACATCGAGCGCGTTGCGGCCCTTGGCGACCGCGCGCTTCTTTCGCTCGGTCGGGTCTTCCACCCCCTGCAGCGCGATCAGAGCATCGACCGTTGAAATCGCCCGCAGTGACGCCGCGGCAGTCGAATTGCGCGGCACATCCTGCTCGCTGACGCTGAACGAGCCGCCAGCGGTGCGCCGCGCGCTTGTCGGTGTCGCCGCCAGTGCGGTTCCATTTGGCCCGTAGATGCGCATTGCAATTGTTCCCCACCGAAAATGGACCGGTCCCTGAATACCTTGCAGCCTGAGCTGGTATGGTTAATGGCCGGTAAATAACCCGGCAAAAATTACCGCCCGGATCGTTTCGTGCCGCGTAACGGATGTCGCGCTTTCGCGGCCGCGATCGAAAACAGATGACTTGCCAAAGTCTTGGCCGCCGGGACGGCTTGGCATGCCGTTCGCATAGAGATTGGCAGTCAGACGTCACATTGGGGAGCAGTGATGACGAAGGCTTTGCGGGTTGCATGCCTGGTTGTGATCTTGGCGCTTTGTGTCTCAGCGAAAGCTGGGGCGACGTCGCGCATTAAGGATCTCACCAATATCGAAGGCGTGCGGCAGAATCAGTTGATCGGGTACGGCTTGGTCGTCGGCCTTAACGGTACCGGCGACACCCTCAACAACATCCCATTCACTAAGCAGTCGCTGACCGCAATGCTCGAGCGGCTGGGCGTCAATATTCGCGGGCAGACGATCCGCACCGGCAATGTCGCCGCAGTGATGGTGACCGCCAACCTTCCCGCCTTCGGCACGCAAGGGACGCGCATTGACGTCACCGTATCCGCCATGGGCGATGCCAAGAGCTTGCAGGGCGGGACGTTGCTGGTGACGCCGCTGCTGGCCGCAGATGGCAACGTGTACGCCGTTGCGCAAGGATCGCTGGCGATTGGCGGCTTTCAGGCCGAAGGCGAGGCGGCCAAGATCACCCGCGGCGTCCCGACCGTGGGCCGGATCGCTAACGGAGCTTTGATCGAGCGTGAGATCGATTTCACGCTCAATCGGCTGGGTCAGCTGCGCATGGCACTGCGCAACCCCGACTTCACGACCGCCAAGCGCATCGCCGCCGCGATAAACGATTATATCGGAACCCCAAGTGCGGAACCGATCGATCAGTCGACCGTGGTCATCACGGTGCCACCGAAGTCGACGGCCAATATCGTCAGCTTCCTCACCGAAATCGAGCAGCTGCAGGTCGAACCCGATCTGCCGGCGCGTATCGTCATCGACGAACGCTCGGGTGTGGTCGTGATCGGCCGCGACGTACGGGTGTCAACGGTTGCGGTCGCGCAGGGCAACCTGACGGTGACCGTCTCTGAAACGCCCGAGGTCAGTCAGCCACTGCCCTTCGCGCGCGGACGGACGCGAGTAGTGCCGCGGACCAGCATCGGCGTCCAGGAAGACGGGAAAAAAATGTTTGTCGTGCGGGAAGGCGTGTCCCTGCAGCAGGTCGTCGATGGCCTCAACGCAATGGGCATTGGGCCTCGCGACCTGATCACAATCCTGCAGGCGATCAAGGCCGCCGGTGCAATCCAGGCCGACATCGAGGTGATGTGATGGCGAGCGCCCTCACAATGCCCACGCCAGGTCTCAAGCCGCTCGACGCGCTCACAAACAGCATGTTCGCCGCCAAAACGCCGGGCGCCGGCAAGGAAGCAAAAGCGCGCGCGGCGGCGCAGGATTTCGAAGCCGTGTTCCTCAACTCGATGTTCCAGCACATGTTCACCGGCATCGACGGCGACGGCCCCTTCGGCGGCACTGGCGCAACGGGTGTTTGGCGTTCGATGCTCACGGACGAATACGCGAAATCATTCGCCAAGTCGGGCGGAATCGGAATTG
>DASSSM010000458.1:0-2490 GCA_035708425.1 Pseudolabrys sp. | reverse complement strand
GATCAGACGCGGCCTGTGGCGCGCCAAATGCCCCTCGAGCTTTTCGATGTCCATGCCGTCGGACTCCAGCGGCACTTCGAGGATTCGCGCACCGACGCTGCGTAACGCGTTGATGACACCGTAGTATGAGGGCCGCTCGACGATCACCGGTGACCCGTGTGGCACCAGCAGCCGGACGACAAGCTCGATCGCCTGCTGCGCGCCCGAGGTCACGATCACGTCCTCCGGCGTCGCCATTGGCCCTTGCTGCGCGAGGTATTCCACGATTGAACGGCGGAAGCTGATGCGACCGTTTGGCGGGTCGTAGGCGAAGTAAGGCGAGAGACCGTCGGCTATCACCGATTGCAGGCAGGCCTCGAATTCCTTCGTGCACTCGGAATCCGGTTGAGGATAGTTCGCCGTGAACCCGATGACGCCAGGCGCATGTGAGAGCTCATAGAGACGCTCAGACAATAGCGGGCCAGCAACGGCGGGCTCCGATCCGCGCGCGCGCCTGGAGCCCGTCCCGTACGGCGCCCGCACGTGCGTCCCGCCCCCGGCACGGCCTTCGACGAAGCCGGCCTCGGCGAGGTCCTTGTACGCCTTCGCCACCGTCATGTGATTGATGCCGAGCTGCTGGGCAAGCCGCCGCACCGGCGGCAGCCGCGCACCGGCCGTCAGCTCACCCGCGGCAATGCGGTCGATGATCTGCTCATGCAACTGCAGGAAGAGCGGCTGGCCATTGCCCTTCGATAGCGAAATTCCGAACGCACTCGGCTCGATCGCCCGCCGCAGGTGCCTTTGGCCGTTTGCCATTCACTCACTCAAGACAAAAAACCTTGTATGATTTTTTGTATTACTGCGAGCAGACAGGAGCAAGTGGAAATTGCACGGTGTATCAAAGAAAATTCGAACGTGATCCCTACCGCAATCTCAGTGCGAGACGTGAACAGATTGACCGACATACAAATGACATTGTAGCGTTTTGATCGCAGATGAGCGGACGCGATGGGTCGCACTCTGCACGTTGTGAACGTCACGTTGTGGAGTGTGGCCGATGGCAGTCGCGAAAGGATTGAAGGTCGTCGGTTATTTCGATTGTGCCGGCGGCGGCCAGGTGGTTGTCCGCAACAACGTTGCCTATGTCGGACACGTCAAGCCGCCGAACGGCACCAGCATCATCGACGTCTCCGATCCGGCAAAACCGCGCGAGCTCGCCCAGATCAAGGTCCCCGAAGGAACGCTGTCGCACAAAGTGCGCGTCGAGAACGGCGTCATGCTGGTCAACCGCGAGGTCTTTCCGATCGGCCGCGTTGACCCTGATTTCAAGGGCGGCATCGAGGTCTTCGACATCAGCAATCCGTCAAAGCCGACACGCATCACCACCTGGGCGTCGCGCGGCATGCATCGTTTTACATTCGACGGCCGCTACGTCTACGGCTCGCCGGAGCTCGACGGCTATCTCGGCAATGTTGTCTCGATCATAGATTTCCAGGATCCGGCGAAGCCGCAGGAAGTCGGCCGTTGGTGGATGCCTGGGCAATGGACCGCCGGTGGCGAAAAGCCGACCTGGGAAGGCACCGCGCACCGCTGTCATCATCCGATGCGCGTCGGCAACCGGCTCTACACGAGCTACTGGCACGGCGGCTTTGTTATTCTCAACATCGACGACATTACCAAGCCGAAATTCGTCTCGGGCCTCGACTGGAGCCCGCCCTTCCCGTGGCCGACGCACACCGCGCTGCCGGTACCGTTTCCGTTGCGCGGTCGGCAGGTCATGCTGGTCGCCGACGAAGATGTCGTGCGCCTCCCCGGCCCGGCGTCGCCGGCCTTCTTGTGGCTCGTGGATATCACTGACGAGACGCGGCCGATCCCCTTCGCCAGTTTTCAGGTGGCCGAGGAAGACGGCTCGCCGAAGCAGGACTACACCGGCCTGCACCAGTTCTGCGAGGACATCCGCTCAACGGAAATTCCGACCGCGTGGTTCGCGCACGGATTGCGCGTCATCGACATCGCAAATCCGCACGCGCCGAAGGAAGTCGCGTCGTTCATGCCGGACATCCCGGACGGCGCCAAGCGCGTGCAAAGCAATGACGTGTGCTTCGACGATCGGGGCCTGATCTACCTGATCGATCGCACGCGCGGTCTGCACATTCTGGAGAGGGTATAGAGCCCAGGCCCTAAAACACCGGGCGACGATGGAGTTGGTGGGGTTATGAGCGTCGTTATTCGTAATGCTCGCGTGCGGGACCAGAAGCAGCCTGTCGACATCGCGATCGAGGGCGAGAAAATCTCCGCCGTCGGCCCGAAGCTTCCGGCCAAGGGGAAGAAAGAAATCGACGCTGCGGGAAGCCTTGTTCTGCCGGGCTTTCTCAACCTGCACTACCATGCCGACAAATGCCTACTCGGCGAGATCATGCGGCCGAACGTCTCAGGCACCCTGCCGGAGGCAATCGAGATCACAAACGACCACAAACGCAAATACGATCCGGCCGAGGTTGCCTCGCGCGC
>DASSSM010000457.1:0-5030 GCA_035708425.1 Pseudolabrys sp. | reverse complement strand
ATTTTATCAGCGTAGTGATTGAGATACCGCCGCGACGGCAATTCGATAAAGCGGTACGTGCCTGCGGCAATCAGCACGACCAAGAGGACGAAATCGATCAATATCAGATCGGGTGGGCAGACAGAGGGTTGATCAACGCCTGTTCGTTCCAACAAGAACTATGGAATGTTTGTATCGGCGTGGAGACTGAACTAGGGCACGATGACTGCGGCGCCTTGCACACGACCGCTGCGTAGATCTGCTAACGCCTCGTTAGCATGCGCCAGCGAATAACGCGTTACCTCGCAACTAACATTCGCCTTGGGAGCAATATCGAGAAACTCCCGCGCATCCGATCGGGTGAGATTTGCAACCGACATCACATGTCTTTCCTCCCAGAGCAATTGGTAGGGAAAGGTCGGTATATCCGACATGTGAATTCCACCGCACACGACGCGGCCGCCTTTTTTCACCGCCTTGAGCGCAATCGGTACGAGCGCACCGACCGGTGCAAAAATTATCGCGGCGTCGAGAGGCTCTGGTGGCAAATCATCCGAGGGGCCTGCCCAGGCGGCACCGAGCGAGAGAGCAAACTGCTGCGCCGATTCATCGCCCGCTCGCGTGAATGCGAAGACACGCCGGCCCTGCCATTTTGCGACTTGCGCCAGAATGTGTGCGGCAGCGCCAAATCCGTAGAGGCCAAGCGCTTCGCCCTCCCCGGCCATGCGATAGCTCCGCCAGCCAATCAACCCCGCGCAAAGCCAGGGCGCAATTTGCGCATCATCGATTTCGCTGACCAACGGTAAGCAGAAACGCGCGTCTGCGACCGCATGAGTGGCGAAGCCGCCGTCCCGCGTATAACCGGTAAAAACTGGATCATCGCAGAGATTTTCGCGGCCGCTGCGGCAAAAGCCGCAGAGGCCGCAAGTGCCGCCCAGCCAAGGCACCCCCACGCGATCGCCGACCCTGAATGTCTCCACGCCCGCCCCTACGTCCTCCACCCGGCCGACAATTTCGTGACCAGGCACGATCGGCAGGCTGGGATGTGGCAGTTCCCCGTCAACCACATGCAGATCGGTGCGGCAAACCCCGCAGGCCGTTACTGACAGCATGATCTCGCCGGCGCCTGCGACCGGTAAGGGCCGTTCGCGCAAGACAAGCGGCGTTCGTGGACGCTCAAGCACCATCGCTCGCATGCGCTGCACCATTCTTTCTTCCAATTAACGGCGGAACATCATAAATCACAATGCATGCGCACCGACACTGCACAGCCTATCCGGCTGCAAGACTACCGTCCGTCTGAGTGGCTGGTTGATCGAGTTTCACTTGATGTCTTGTTGCATCCGACCAGCGCCAAGGTAAAGGCGACCCTATCGCTGAGGCCGAACCCGGCCACTGCAGCGGCGCCACTGGTGCTCGACGGTGATGGCCTCAATCTTGTTGCGCTTAGGCTCGACGGGTCACCCGTAGCGGAGACCAGTTTTGTCGCTACGCCTGACGGCCTCACAATTCCCCAGCCGCCTAATCGGCCGTTTACGCTTGAAATTGAGACAATCGTCGATCCGTCCGCGAACACGCAACTCTCCGGGCTTTACCGGTCAAGCGGCACCTATTGCACACAATGCGAAGCCGAAGGTTTCCGCCGTATCACGTATTTTCCCGACCGACCGGACGTCATGGCCGTCTACACCACGCGTGTCGAAGGCGATAAGGCGGAAGTCCCTGTCCTGCTCGCGAATGGCAACTTCGTCGAAGCAGGAGATGTACCGGGCGGGCGGCATTTTGCGATCTGGCACGATCCGCATCCCAAGCCGTCTTACCTGTTTGCGCTCGTTGGCGGGGACCTTGCCGTTGTCGAAGACCGCTTTGTCACGATGTCGGGACGCAACGTCGCGCTGCGGATCTATGTCGAGCATGGCAAGGAGAACCGCTGCAGCTACGCAATGGATTCGCTTAAGCGAGCCATGCGGTGGGATGAGGAAGCCTTCGGCCGCGAATACGATCTCGACATCTTCATGATCGTCGCCGTTTCCGATTTCAACATGGGCGCCATGGAGAACAAAGGGCTCAACGTCTTCAATGATAAGTATGTGCTTGCCAGTCCCGAGACCGCGACCGATGCCGACTACGCACATATCGAAGCCGTGATCGCCCACGAATACTTTCACAACTGGACTGGCAACCGCATCACCTGCCGCGACTGGTTTCAGCTTTGCCTGAAGGAAGGCCTTACCGTATTCCGCGATCAGGAATTTTCCTCTGACATGCGTTCGCGGCCCGTCAAACGCATCACAGATGTTCGCGCACTGCGCGGGGCGCAGTTCGTCGAAGATGCCGGACCGCTCGCGCATCCGGTCCGCCCGGAAACATATCGAGAGATCAATAATTTTTACACGGCTACAGTCTATGAGAAAGGCGCGGAGCTGGTGCGGATGGTGCAGACTTTGATCGGCAAGGAAAAATTCCGCACCGGCATGGACCTCTACTTTGCCCGCCACGACGGCGAGGCCGCGACCGTCGAGCATTTTATCCAGTGCTTTGCCGATGCCAGCGGTCGCGACATGGCGCAATTCATGCGCTGGTACGGTCAGGCCGGAACGCCGGACGTGACCGTGAGCGGGCGCTTCGATGAGGCTCGCAAAGTTTTCGTCCTGGACTGCAGGCAAGCGATTCCGGCAACCCCCAACCAGCCGTCCAAGGAACCGACAGTTATTCCACTTTCACTTGGGCTTATCGGCAAAAATGGGCGCGATTTGCCACTCGTACTCGATGGCAAGCCTTTTGACGGCGCCATCGTATTGACCGGGCACGCGGCCAAATTTGAATTTGCCGGTATCGGGGAACGCCCGGTTCTTTCAATCAACCGCGGCTTTTCTGCGCCGATCAATCTGCACACCGATCTTGGCACCGACGATCTGGCTTTCCTTGCAGCGCATGACAGTGATGCCTTCAATCGCTGGCAGGCGCTCCAGACGATTTCGACACGCCTTCTGCTCGATAATGTCGCCGCTATCCGCGCCGCTCGAACGCAACGGATCGACGACAAACTTCTACGTGCATTCGCTGCAGCGCTTGAGGACAGCACGCTGGAGCCCGCATTTGTTGCATTAGTGCTGACTTTGCCTAGCGAGGGCGACATCGCGCGCGAAATCGGGAAAGACATTGATCCTGACGCCGTCTTCCAGGCCCGGACCGCGCTTCGGGTAGAAATCAGCCGACATCTCGGTGCAGCACTCGCCACAGCTTATGAGCGAATGACTGTCGGTGGCGGCTACAGCCCCGACGCCAAGAGCGCGGGTCGCCGCGCATTACGGAATGCTGCCCTCGATCTTTTAGCAGCAAACGCTGAACCTGCGGCAGTTGTTCGCGCGGCCCAACAGTATCGCAACGCCGACAACATGACCGATCGCATGGCAGCGCTAGCGACCCTGTCCCTGCACGATGTGCCGGAGCGCAGGGTGAGTCTGGCCGAATTCTACGACCGTTATGCGGGTGATGCGCTTGTGGTGGACAAATGGTTCTCACTTCAGGCGACGATCCCGCAGCCGGATACGCTCGATAATGTTCGCGCCCTCACCAGCCACCCAGCTTTCTCGCTGGCCAATCCCAACCGCATCCGCTCGCTTATTGGAGCTTTCGCGCAGGGCAATGCCACACAATTTAACCGCCCCGACGGGGCCGGTTATGACTTTGTCGCCGATACCGTACTTTCACTGGACCAGAAAAATCCGCAGGTTTCGGCGCGGCTAGCAACGGCATTCCGGAATTGGCGGACGATGGAGCCCGCCCGGCGTGCCAAGGCCGAAGGCGCCTTGCGGCGGATCAGGGCAGCATCCCCTCTTTCACGCGACCTTTCAGATATCGTCGATCGGGCCCTGGCGGCCCCGTGAAACGGCTGCTTTGTGTTGCAAAAACTATTCGTGGGTAACTTTTTTTAAATATTTGACTCTTCGGACTCTCGACAAATCAGCGCCTATCGATTCCAATCGGCAAGTGATTCGGGAAGCGATGCGGCACATCCTTCCGTCTCGTGGGTGACAGGGGAACTTCCAACGGAGGCCGACTATGGCGCGCGCCGATACGGCGAGTGCGTCTGCACATCCCGATTCCATCAAGGGCCTCGCGCAATCCATCGCCAAACCGGCGTATCGGCGGCTGCTGAACGCTGAGCCGCTCCTTCGCCGGGCGGTCCCTGTCCTTATCATTGCATTCCTTGCGACCATTTGCGTTGGAGCCCTCGTACAGGTGCTCGACCACCGCCGGCAGACTCTCGCGAGCGAGGTTCTGTCACTCGAAGCCTCGGCCGATCTTGCTTCGGAACGCCTGCATCGTCCGCTCAAAAGGCCGGCAGTCGCCGTCGACCAGCCGCAGCAGGTGCTTGCACAGGTCCTCCCTTCCTGGGCAGTGGCTGCAGGTCGTCGCTTTATTCTTACAAACCTGGACGGTGTGGTAGCTGCCGCCACACCCGCCACGGACGCTACAATCGGTCGCAGGCTGATCGACGTGCTGGGTGCCACGCAACCTCTCACGACGTTCGGCGCGGGTGCGGGGGTCATGGAAATTACGCTACCCGACAACTCGCGCGCGCTGGCGACAGTTCGCATGCTCAGCGCCCCGTTTGGTCAGCTCGCCGTGGTGCAGGAAAGAAAGGCCGCACTCTCCGAATGGCGTTCGCTGACGACCTTGACAATCACCCTCTCCTCGACGACCGGCTTCGTCGTCCTGATCCTCGGATTTGCCTTTCATTGGCAAGCGACGCGAGCGCGGGAAGCCGACCTTATCTACGAAACGGTTCGCAGCCGCATCGATACAGCATTAAACCGTGGCCGCTGTGGCCTTTGGGATTGGGATCTCGCTCGCGGTCGTATTTTCTGGTCGCAATCGATGTTCGACATCCTTGGGCTTGAGAACAAGAATGATCTGTTGTCATTCGGTGATGTGAATTCCCTGGCACATCCCGAGGACGTGCATCTTTATGACCTCGCCGTCGAACTTGCGGACGCAACTGCGACCACGATTGATCATGCCTTTCGCATGCGCCATGCGGACGG
>DASSSM010000456.1:0-8222 GCA_035708425.1 Pseudolabrys sp. | reverse complement strand
GATGATGCAATCGTTTCGGCCAACGACCTTGCAGTATTTCGTCAAGCTGATGCTGCCGGCGATCGTGCCGACGATCTTCACCAGCTGGAAGGTCAATATCAGCCTGGCAATCCGCGTGGTCACCATCGCCGAACTGGTCGGTGCCGTGACCGGCATCGGGCATCAGCTATCGGTGGCGCAGGAACTGTTCTCGGTCGCCGACGTGTTCGCCTGGACTATCGTGCTGGTGGCGCTGCTGTTCCTCCTCGAAGCCATTGTATCTCGATTTGAAGCGCGGCTTTTGCGGTGGCGCGCATGAGCGGCCCCCCGCCGATTAATGTAGCCGGCCTGCGCAAAGTGTTTCGGCAAACTACAACCGGGCAGTCGGTGATCGCCATTGAACGGCTCAATCTGACTATCGCGCCGCGTGAAGTCGTGGCCATTGTTGGCCAGACGGGCTGTGGCAAATCGACATTTTTCGATCTGATGATCGGGCTCGAAGCGCCGACCGAGGGCACTATCCGTATCGGCGACAAGAGCCCACACACCGACTTTGATCTTTTCCGCGGTCGCATTGCCACGGTGTTCCAGCAGGACCGGCTGCTGCCGTGGCGCTCGGCACTCGACAACGCCAAGCTTCCGCTTGAATTAATCGGGCTGCCGGAAAACGAGCAACGCCAGCGCGCGCTGACTTGGCTGGAACGGCTGGGCCTCGAACATTTCGCCAACGCCTATCCGCACGAGCTTTCCGGCGGCATGCGCCAAAGGGTGGCGATCGCGCGCGCCTTCGTGGTGCAGCCGGATATTCTGCTGGCCGACGAGGCATTCGGCCATCTCGACGAGGTCACGGCCGCGGAACTGCGTGAGACCTTTCTGGCGCTGGCGCGCGAATGCGGCTCGACCGCAATCTTGATCACGCACCAGCTGGAGGAGGCCATCGGTGTCGGCGACCGCATCGTAGTATTCGGCAAATCGGCGAAGCTTCTTGCCGACATTCACGTCAGGCTGTGGCCACGGTCGAAGCATAAGATTCTACGCGAAGCGATTCAGGCAACTTTACAAAGCAACAAGCCGGACCCGCGCCTGCACGATCCGCAAGCGTCAAAACGTAGAAAAGCGAAGCGCTAGTTGCGCAAAATCGCCTTCGCTGCATCGCCTACCGCCTCGACGTTGTCGTCGACGTCAAGGAAGCACACGATCCGGCAGGGGCAGCCTTCCAGGCCCTCGTAGCGCCATGGGAACGCGCCGATCACGCACCGCTTGCCCAGCATCATCTCGATGTCGCCACCGAGATTTTCCGCGTGCAGCAGGCCCTCCTGGAACGCCCAATTGTGGAACGGAAAGACGTCCGCCGTAACTTTGCGGCCCGATTTCTTGTGCGTGTATTGGAACGTCCCAAAAAATTCGCCGGGCGTCTTACCGTGCTTCTTTGTGAATTCCTCGGCGAGATCGGGCCGCATATAGCGGATCGAGGTGTTCATGGCGTGGTCGCAGGAGCCGGTATCCATGCCCCACCACTTGATTTTCTTCTTCAGCATCCAATGCAACGTGTCGAGGCTCGGGCCTGGGTGATAGCAGAAGTATCGGACCAGATCCTGCTGCGGTTGCCCTTCGTAATGCTTGTGCCACCCGGTATGCAGAACGAGGATGTCGCCTTCGCGAATATCGGCACCGCTGCTCTCGATGATCTCCGGCGTGATCACCGCCCAGTCGTGCATATGCTTTGAAATGTCGACGACGACACCGCGGTTGACCAGATAGTCGAGCGGCAAATGGGCCATGTCGCCTTTGTTGTTGTCGGTCGCGTGCATGGCGCCATCGAAATGCGTGCCGACGTGCAACGCCGTGTCGATGCGCTGCGCAACGATGCGGACCGTCTGCAGATTCTGCGCATAGTACATCTTGTTGCCGGCGTAACCGACCCAGCCGGGCGTATGCACGTTCATGACGTGGGAAAGATCGACGATTTTCATCAGATGATCCTGCGCGCGGGTGTTGGTTGCGCTAATCCATCACAGAAGCCCGCGTAGCGCCAGATGGGCACCGAGCAACAGCAGTCCGACAAAGAACCACACCCGGAAGGTTTCGGCCCGCACGCGTCCGCGCACCAATTGCCCGAGGACCATTCCAGCAAGCGCGGCAATAAGCGCAACCAGCGATGCCCCGGCGAGCGACACGCGTATTTGTCCGGCGTAGGCGAGCGCCAAAGCGAGCGTGACCGTTGAAACGGTGAACGACAGACCAAGCGCCTGCACGAGCTTGTCGCGTTCGAACTTCAGGGACTGGATGTACGGAGTGCCCGGCATGACGAAGATACCCGTCGCCACCGCGATCGCGCCGGTCGTCGCGCCCATGATGAAGCCGAGCCAGGTTTCTGCGTGCCGCGGCACGCTGAAATGCACATTCACAAGCCCGAGTGCCGAATACAGCGCAAGGGCCACGCCAAGCCAGATCGTTGCCTGCGCCGTATCGTCGTGCGGCAGCAAGACCGCACCCACGAATGTGCCGGCGCAGATCCCAATAAGCATCGGCCACAGCCGGTGTGCGAGCGCGATAAGACCGCCGCCAACGACGGCCTGCCAGATGTTTGTGACGAGCGACGGCACCACCAGGATTGCCGCTGCCTGCGCCGGCGTCATCAGCAGCCCCAGCAAGCCGATGGAGACCGTCGGCAGGCCAAGACCGATGACGCCTTTGACAAAGCCGGCCAGCAGGAAGGCGCCGGCCGTCGCGGCGAGAATTATGGTTGAGTCCACTTCTGCTTCCTTTTTGCGCGCGCCGACATTGTGCAAAGCTGCGGTTTCGCACAATGCGCATGAGCGCAAGCCCGCATTTCGTTTTCGCGAAGCCACTTCGTTGCTGCACAACGCGGTTCGATGCCATACTTTCACCGTCGACAAGCTGACTGGAGCCGTACCGCATGCCGGAAGTGTTCGTCGCCAAAGCCACGCAATTTCCTGACGGCGAACGCCGTATCGTCAGTCACGCCGGCTGCGAGATCGGGGTGTTCCACTGGCAGGGGCAATTCTATGCGTACGAGAACCTCTGCGTGCATCAGGGCGGACCGGCTTGCGAAGGAATCATGATGCACAAGGTCGAAGACATCATCGGTCCCGACCGCAGCTGGCAAGGACAGAAATTTTCAAGCGAGGAAATTCACTTCGTATGCCCCTGGCACGGGTACGAATACAATCTCAAGACAGGCGAATGTGCCGCCGACCGGAGCCTGAAACTGAAAAGCTTCGAGGTGATCCGACGCGGGGAGGACATTTATGTCGTCGCAGCTTGATACGATCGCGCAACCGAGCGATGCCGAAATTCAGGGCATGCTGGCGAAAGCCGTGCGTCTCTATGCCGAACGCGCCGCCGAGTGCGACGGCGCCTTGCCCGCCTTCGCACCTGATGCGGTGACTGCAACCGAGGTCATGGTGGCGGTTACAGCCATGCTCAAGGCGGTGAACCTGCAGGTGTTCGAGCTCGGCATGTGGCAAGTCTGGTCGGGGCGCTGAACATGGAGCTCCCACTCAGCGATTTCCGCCGCATGGAGGTCGAGGAATTCGACACCAGCAAGCTGCTGGCGCACGCCTCGAAGCAGGCTGCCGAACGCGGGTACAAGAATTTCCCGATTGTCGATGTCGACTCGCACCACTACGAAAGCGAGTCGATCGGCGAGATCCTCGATTACATGGACGATCCTGTGCTGCAGCAGCTTGCGCGCAGTGCGCGTCAGGCAAACGCGAAAAGTGTCGGCATGTTGCCGGCCGGCGTCGGCTACCAGGACATGGGCGGCCGGGTCATGCGCTACGCAACCCGGGGCATGGAAAAAACGGAAAGCGGCGTGCAGCGCGACATTGTACTGACGCGACGATGGATGGATGCGATCGGCATCGACGTCGCGGTGATGTTCCCGACGCCAATGCTTCAGCTCGGACTACACCCGCAGATCGAGGTCGAGGTCGCGCTGGCGCGCGCTTACAATCGCTGGCTCAGCGAACGCGTGCTGGCGCATGAGTCGCGCATCCGCTCGATGCTCTATCTGCCGTTCAACGACGCTGACGCCGCCTATCGCACCGTGCAGGAATTTGGCCAAACCAAGGGCGTTGTCGGCTTCATGGTCACGTCGGCGCGCTACCGCCCGGTCCACCATAATTCATACATGAAGACCTATGCGTTGCTCGAGGAGATGAATCTGCCGCTTGCGTTCCATGCCGGCTATAACTGGAACGACCAGACCGTCGGCATGATGAACCGCTTTATCTCGGTTCACGCGCTTGGCTTCGTGTTCTACAACATGGTGCATCTGGCCAACTGGATCACCAACGGCCTGCCGGAGCGGTTTCCAAAACTGAAAGTATTGTGGGTCGAAAGCGGACTTGCCTGGGTGCCGTTCATGATGCAGCGCTTCGACAACGAATACATGATGCGCTCATCCGAGGCCCCGGCCCTGAAGAGGAAGCCGAGCGAATACATGCGAGACATGTACTTTTCATCGCAGCCGATGGAAATGACGGACATGGCTGCGCTTGAGCAGACCTTCCGCATGATCAATGCCGAAACACAATTGCTTTATTCATCGGACTATCCGCACTGGGACTTTGATCTGCCTTCGACCATCTACGACCTGCCGTTCCTGACCGAGCAGGCAAAGCGGAATATCCTTGGCGGCAATGCCATGAAGGTGTTCAATCTCAAGCTGCCGGCACAAAAACTGGCCCGCGTGGCATAGATAGACAGCCGGCACAAGGGAGGACAGCGTGCGTACATTATTGGCAGGACTATTCGCCGCGCTGTTGATTGCATCGGGGGCATCCGCGCAGGACGCGGCCGCTGATTTTCCGAACAGGCCGATCAAGATCATCGTCTGCGTGCCGGCGGGCGGCGGCGTCGACACGGTGACCCGCATCGTCGCGGAAGGCCTGCACCAGAAGCTCGGTCAGCCGGTCGTCGTTGAAAATCGCGCAGGCGCCGCGGGCAACATCGGGGCGGAGGCAGTCTTCACGTCAGAACCGGACGGATACACGTTGCTGGCGGCACAGCCGGCCCCGTTAACGGTCAATCCGCTTCTGTACAAAAAAATGAATTTTGATCCCACGCAGTTCGAGCCGGTGACGATCATGACCTCGATCGCCAATGTCTTGCTGGTGCGCCCGGATTTTCCCGCAAAGACGGCGAAGGAGTTCATTGACTACGTGAAGGCAAGCCCGGGCAAGGTCAACTACGCGTCGCAGGGAATAGGCACGACGTCGCATCTCACGGCTGCGCTGTTCGAACGCATCCTCGGCACCAAGCTGGTGCACGTCCCCTACAAGGGCACTGCACCCGCGCTTAACGACATTATCGCCAGCCACGTGGATTTCATTTTCATGGAGTTGGCCTCGGCCATAAAGCTGCATGAAGCCGGCAAGGCGCGGATTCTTGCTGTTGCGACGAGCAAACGAATTCCAAACTTGTCCGATATCCCAACGCTCGATGAGGTTGGCGTCAAAGGCTTTGAGTCCGGCACCTGGAACGCAATTGCTGCTCCTCCGAAGACACCGCCCGCAATCGTGGCAAAGCTCAGTAAGGCTGTGAACGAAGTCCTCAAAAGTCCTGAAGCACAGAGCCACTTTACAAAGATCAACCTTCACGCTGCGGGCGGTACGCCCGCCGAGGCTGCGGCCTTTATCAAAAAGGAAACCGAAGTGTGGGGCGGCGTCATCAAGGACGCCCACGTTGAGGCCCATTGACCGCGTTCCGGCGCAGATCCAATGGTGCCGACAGACACCAACTAGGCCTATAATGCAGTTGACCCACCGGCTATAAGGCCGGCATTCGATACCGCGTAAGGAGACGGCGATGGATGAGAGAACGCGCGAGCCGGTGAAGATCACCGCCGAGGACATCAACCCGCGCTACAACTGGGGCCGGCACTTACCTGTGCTCGGCACCATGGGCGTCGATTTTGAAGAACGTGTCGATTACCGCCGTATGCACCGTTATCGCCTCGGCCGCGCGCAAGCCGCGCTCGAGGCCTCCGACCTCGGTGCACTATTGCTATTTGACGATAACAACATCCGCTACGTCACTTCGACCAAGATCGGTGAATGGGCGCGCGACAAGCTCTCGCGCTGGGTCCTCCTCACGCGTGGCGGCGATCCTATTCTGTGGGATTTCGGCTCCGCCGCAGTCCACCACAAGCTTTATTCGCCCTGGCTCAAGCCGGAGAACTGCAAGGCCGGCCTCGTTGGTTTGCGCGGCACCGTCGATCCGGCGTTCGGCCTGATGAAGCGTCACGCCGAGGAAATGGCCTCAATTCTCAAGTCGGCAGGCGTCGCCAAAATGCCGATCGGCGTCGATATCATCGAGCCGCCAATGATGTTCGAGCTCGAGAAAGCCGGCATCAAGATCAAAGACGGCCAGCAGATCATGCTGAGCGCGCGTGAAGTCAAATCGGCCGACGAAATCGCACTCCTCAATCGCGCGGCCGCAATGGTCGATGGTGCCTACGACGTAGTCAATGGAATGCTGCGGCCGGGCGTGCGCGAAAACGACATCGTCGCCGAGGTCAACAAGTTTCTCTACACGCACGGCTCCGACGACGTCGAAGCGGTCAACGCCATTTCCGGCGAGCGCTGCAATCCGCATCCGCATAATTTCACAGACCGCATGATCCGTCCGGGCGACCAGGCTTTCTTCGACATTCTGCAAAGCTTCATGGGCTACCGCACCTGCTACTATCGGACCTTCAATGTTGTGCGCGCGACGCCCGCGCAGCACGACGCATACAAGATGGCGCGCGAGTGGCTTGACAACGCCATCGCCCGTATCAAGCCCGGTGCCAGTACCGCGCACATCTGCGAGGTGTTTCCGAAAGCGGATGAATTTGGCTTCCCCGACGAGATGTCCGCGTTCGGCCTACAGTTCGCACACGGTCTCGGGCTGAACCTGCACGAGCGTCCGATCATCTCGCGCGTCGTATCGATGGATCACCCGACCGAGCTGAAGGAAGGCATGGTGTTCGCGATCGAGACCTACTGCCCGGCGACCGACGGCTATTCCGCCGCGCGCATCGAGGAAGAGGTCGTGGTCACCGACAAAGGCTGCCGGCTGATCACGCTGTTCCCGGCGGAAGAGTTGCCGATCAGCGCCCGGTACTAGGTTTTTGCCGGGTGCGCGAAGGGGCCTGCGCTCGCACTCAATGATCCCGAATGCGCCCCGATATGTGTCGCCGAAGGAACGCGCTGAAAATCGTGCGCGCTGGCTGCGGTTCGCCTATTGGCTGGCCGTCATTATCCCGGTGGCCATTGCTCTGATGATGTTTGGCTATAGCGACCAGGCCCCCGCGTGGCTGCGCGAACTTACCGTGAGCATCGACGGGACCTTCGGCTTTCCAGTGCTGTGGCTGATCAAGGCGATTGCAGCGCCATAGGGCGGGAACCAAAACTGCACGCGCTGCTTAACCTCCCTGTTGATGCAGGGAGGATGGAACCATGGCTGAGGGCAGCAGTGGCGGCGTCGGCGTGCTTGGCGTTCTGGTCGGTGCACTGATTGTAGTTGTGGTCGGCGGCGGCATTCTCTTTGCCACCGGCAATCTCGGGCAGAAGTCATCGACCGTAAAGGTCGAATTGCCGAAGATCAGCACCACTAAATAAGAAGCCGTTTACGCAGGCGATTTTTCGCGCAAGTGCGGGAAACGCTCGCTCAGCAATGAACCGTGATAGTAGGTCGGCTCGAACGCGGCCTGCGCACGGATGTTGTCGAACCACGTGACAACGCGCGGCAAGTCCTGCCAATCCGCTATCCCGAGATCGTGCATCCGCACCAATGCCGGCATGACCGCGACGTCGGCGAGCGTCATCGTTTTGCCGAGCAACCACGGCCCGCCGCTGCGCTCGATCTCCGCGTCCATACGCTCGTAAGTGCGGCGCAGGCGCGCCAGTGCCGCGTCCATTTCAGACTTCGGAAAGCCAGTCTGGCCCATGGTAAGCATGAACTCGCGGCGCAGCGGCTTTGATTCTGCCATCGCAACAAAATCCTCGCGGCTCATCTTCTGGAATCGCGGCAGGAAAGCGAGGTTAAAGGTCGGTACCCGTACGGCGGCGGCCGGCATTTCATCGATAAAATGCATCAGCGCGCGCATGCGTGCGCGCTCAACCGGATTCTCCGGCGTGAAGCTGTCGCTGGGCTGGACCTCGTCGAGATATTCGATGATGACCGTCGAATCGATGACGATCGCACCGTCGTGATCGAGCGTGGGCACAACC
>DASSSM010000455.1:0-4934 GCA_035708425.1 Pseudolabrys sp. | reverse complement strand
AAACTGCGAGGGGGAAGCGAGCAATGGAATGGAAACCCTCGACTTTGAGATTTTGTGGAAAGCGTTTTCCCGCGAAGTCTTTGATTTGTCTGGTCGGGGCGGCGGGATTTGAACCCACGACCCCCAGTCCCCCAGACTGGTGCGCTAACCGGGCTGCGCCACGCCCCGACCGAGAATGGGGCGGACTATAGGGATGAGCGCGAGTGTGTCAAACGAAGGAGCGGGCGCTTATGCTTTCGTCGTATCCCGTATGAGCCACGCAAAGCAATCGAACCGCTGGTTCGGCGTGGCAAGGCTGTTACCAGTTCGGGCGCTCGCCAGCGCCCAAGCCCGCAAAGATTTTCATTACACAGTTGGGATAGTAAATTGACTTGCCGCATGGGTCGGGGAGCCCGCCGACATTGAAAAAAACCATCATTCGTGCCGGCCTTGAGACGATGTATTTCAGCGGGATGCACCATTGGTTGCGTCCACTCGTCGGAGGCGTCGGCGCCATCCTTACGCTGCACCATGTGCGCCCGGCACGGCCCGAGACGTTCCAGCCGAACCGGCTTCTGGAGGTTACGCCGGAATTTCTCGAGCGGCTGCTGCGACGGCTTGCGCGTTCTCGCATTGACGTGGTGTCGCTCGACGAAATGCATCGACGCTACATCGAAGGCGATTTTGGGCGGCGTTTTGTCTGTCTCACCTTCGACGATGGCTACAAAGATTTCCTGCGATGGGCCTATCCGTTGCTTCGGAAATATAAACTGCCGTTTGCGATGTTTATCGCGACAAGTTTTCCCGACAGGCTGGGTGAACTGTGGTGGATCGCGCTCGAGGCAGTTATTGCGCGAAACAATCGCATCGGAATGGTGATCAACGGCGCCGATCAATATTTTGAATGCGCGACGACGCGACAAAAGCGCGAGCTCTACGCTGCGATCTACGGCTATCTCCGCAGCATGAAGACGGAAGAAGAGGTACGTCGTACGGTGCGCGACCTTTGCGCGTGTTACAGCGTCGATGTGGTTTCGTTCTGCCGCGACCTGTGCATGGGTTGGCAGGACATCGCCGAACTTGCTACCGACCCGCTGTGCACAATTGGCGCCCATACGGTCAATCACATGATGCTCAAAAAGGTGCCGAGCGATGCGACCGCGCGCGCTGAGATCGAAATGAGCAGGGCGGTGTTGGAGGCGGCGCTCGGAAAACGCCCCGAGCACCTCGCATTTCCCGTCGGCGATGTGACATCAGCCGGCCCGCGCGAATTCCGCATTGCCGCGGAGCTCGGCTTCAAGACCGCGCTGACGACGCGCCCGGGCGTGCTGTTCAAGGCGCATCGCGACTATTTGACGGCGTTGCCGCGCATCTCCGTCAACGGCGAGTTTGAGCGCCAGCGTTATTTGAAGGTACTGATGTCGGGCGCAGGCACGGCGGTCTGGAACCGGTTCCGTCGGCTCAGCGTGGCTTAGTGTCGGGCCTTGCCATCCAGCTGATCAGCGGCATTGCAGGCAGCACCCAGCCAAGCCCGGCGACAACATAGTAGATCGTCGCCACCCAGCCATTGATGTTGGTAAGCACGGATTGCGCCAGCGCCATAGCCAAAAGGCCCCAGAAGATGACCAGGGCAAGGAGCGCGACGGCGCCGACCAATTTGCGGGTCCGGATCGACATAGCTGGCAGTCTTGCCTCTCAATTGCGGGGCGTCGCTGCGGACTATATGGTCCGCGCCATCTCCTGCAAGCAAGACGATGCACGAACCGATCAAAGCGTCCAATATCCTTCTGCGGCCGGTGCGGCTGTGGCTGCTGGTCTCGGCCGCAATGATATTGCTCACATTGATTGTCGGTGGAGCGACACGGCTCACGGAATCCGGACTTTCAATCGTCGAGTGGAAGCCGGTCACCGGTGTCCTGCCGCCGCTTTCGCAGGCTGAGTGGCAGGCCGAGTTCGGCAAGTACCAGGCCATCCCGCAGTACCGCGAGCTCAATCGGGGCATGAGCCTTGATGCCTTCAAGACGATTTATTGGTGGGAATGGTTGCACCGCCTGCTGGCGAGGCTGACCGGCGCTGTGTTCCTGCTCCCGCTGTTATTTTTTCTCTGGCGTGGCGCGATTCCCCCCGGGCTTCGGTTGCGCTTGTGGACAATTTTCGGTGCGGGAGCCGCACTCGGGGCGGTTGGTTGGTGGATGGTGTCTTCTGGTCTGACGCAGCGTGTCAGCGTCTCGCAATACCGTCTGGCGTTTCACCTGACCCTGGCCACGGCGATTTATGCGGCGATCTTGTGGACGGCCCGGCAACTCGCGGATCAGCCCCCGAGCATGGCGCCTGCGCGGCTGCGCTTCGGTGCGCTCGCGCTTGCTGCGCTGTTGCTGCTTCAGATCTACCTTGGTGCGCTGGTCGCCGGTCTCGATGCCGGGCTCGTCTTCAACACCTGGCCGCTTATTGACGGCGCACTCGTGCCTTCGTCCGAAAGGCTGTGGTTCATCCAACCGGCGTGGCGGAACTTGTTCGAAAACACACTCACCGTCCAATTCAATCACCGTATGATCGCATATGCAATTTGGGCGCTCGCGACGTTGCACGCCTACGATGCTTGGCGCATCCGCGTGGGTTTGAGCAGTGCTCTGACCCTCGCCGGCGTGATCACCTTGCAGGCTGGGCTTGGGATCGTGACACTGCTGTATCAGGCGCCGCTGCCGCTGGCGCTTGGGCACCAGGTGCTGGCAATTCTGATATTTAGCGTGGCGGTGATCCACGCCGAGCGTCTATCGCATCGGGGTGGTTCGCTGCCGTGGAATCGAAGGCCGGCGGAGCGGGGCGCATGATTGATAGAAAAATCGTCGACGGCGTTGCCGTTCTCGCGATGACCCATGGCAAGGCCAACGCGCTCGACATCGAATTTTGCGACGCCCTGGCGGCCCGCTTCGATGATTTGCGCAAGGCCGATGCGAAGGCGGTCGTGCTGACAGGAAGGGGACAGATCTTCTCCGCCGGCGTCGACCTTAAGCGGTTGAGTGCAGGCGGAGCCGACTATATTCGTCGGTTCCTGCCCGCGTTACACCGTCTTTACGAAGCGGTGTTCTTCCACCCGAAGCCCGTGGTGGCTGCGGTCAACGGTCACGCCATTGCCGGCGGCTGCGTGCTCGCCTGTTGCGCCGATCGTCGCCTCATGGCGCGGGATGCCGGCCGCATCGGCGTCACGGAAATTCTGGTCGGCGTGCCGTTTCCGGCGCTGGCGTTCGAAGTCGTGCGTTTCGCGGCTCCGCCCCGCTATTTGCCGGAGTTCACTCTTTCGGGGGCGACTTACGCGACGGACGAAGCCTTGCGGCGCGGTTGGGTGGATGAAGTCGCGGAACCCGCTGAACTGATGGACGATGCCATTGCGGTTGCGCGCGAACTGTCGTTGCTCTCGCCGGCAGCATTTGCGCAGACTAAATTGCAGATCCGGCAGCCGGTCACAGAGAGGCTGGCAAAAAGCGGCGAGGCGACCAACAAAGTCGTCACCGACATATGGACCGCGCCGGCAACGTTGGCCTACATCCGCGACTACGTTGCCCGCACGCTGACCAAATCCTGATCCGTTACTTGGCCGTCAAGCCCTCCTCGAGATCGGCGATAATGTCTTCCTTGTCCTCAAGGCCGACCGACAGCCGCACGACATCGGGGCCGGCGCCCGCCTGGACTTTTTGCGCGTCGGAAAGTTGCCGGTGCGTGGTCGACGCCGGGTGAATAATCAGCGAGCGGGTGTCGCCGATATTGGCAAGGTGCGAGAACAGCCTGACGTTGGATACGAGCTTCACGCCGGCGTCGTAGCCGCCCTTCAGGCCGAAAGTGAAGACTGCGCCGGCGCCTTTTGGCACGTATTTCTTGCCGAGCTTGTGATACTTGTCGCCGGGCAAACCCGGATAACTTACCCATGCGACTTCAGGCCGCTTAGACAGCCATTCGGCGACGGAGAGCGTGTTGTCGCAATGCCGCTGCATGCGCAGCGGAAGCGTCTCCATACCGGTGAAGATCAAGAACGCATTGAACGGCGACAGCGCGGGGCCGAGGTCGCGCAATCCGAGCACCCGGCATGCAATCGCAAATGCAAAGTTACCAAAGGTCTCGTGCAGGACGATCCCCTGATATTCAGGGCGCGGCTCGCAAAGCATCGGATATTTCTTGTCACGCGACCAATCGAAGGTGCCGCAATCGACGATCAGCCCGCCGATCGAATTGCCGTGACCGCCGAGAAACTTCGTGAGCGAATGCACGACGATATCGGCGCCGAAGTCGATCGGCTTGCACAGGTACGGCGTCGCGAGGGTGTTGTCGACGACCAGCGGCACGCCGGCCTTGCGGGCGATTTTTGAAATCGCCTCGATGTCCGTAATGACTCCACCCGGATTTGCGATCGACTCAATGAAAATGCATTTCGTCTTGGGCGTGATCGCTTTCTCGAACGAGGAAAGATCGTCGGGGTCGGCCCACACCACGTTCCAGCCAAAATTCTTGTAGGAATGATTCATCTGATTGATCGAGCCGCCGTACAGCTTTTTGGAGGCGACGAGTTCGTCGCCGGGCGTCATCAGCGCATGCATCACGATCACTTGCGCCGCATGGCCAGAGGCGACAGCGAGCCCGGCCGTGCCGCCCTCGAGCGCCGCGACACGTTCCTCGAGCACGGCGCAGGTCGGATTACCGATACGCGTGTAGATGTTGCCGAAGGTCTGCAGGCCGAACAGCGCGGCGGCGTGATCGACGTCGTCGAACACGAACGAGGTGGTTTGATAGATCGGTGTGGCACGCGCGCCGGTGGTTGGATCGGGCTTGGCGCCGGCATGAATTGAGAGTGTGGCAAACCCTGGGTTGCGTTCAACGTCGCCCATTGGACCTCCCATAGCGCTATGAAATGAAATAGCTCGTCACGCGCCGAATGAGGCGGCGATTAGTGCGGGTGGGGAGGG
>DASSSM010000454.1:0-3007 GCA_035708425.1 Pseudolabrys sp. | reverse complement strand
AGGTCGCGCGCACGACGAACTCTCGGGTTATGAGAAAGCTTGGCGTACTTCTTCGATTGGCAAGGATCTGTGGAAGGTGCGTAACGTCAAGCCGCTTCTCACGCGCTTCGGTACTGTTCTCGGCGTCGGCCTTAGCGGGCTCGACATGTGGACCAACACCCTGCTCGGCTTTTCGCTATTCGGCACCCTTGGGCACGGCAAGCCGGACTATGCTTCGCTCAAGCCTGCGTCTGAATGCAGCCCGATTGCCTATCCCAAGCCGGATGGCAAGCTGACTTTTGACCGGCTGTCTTCGGTATTCCTGTCCAATACCAATCATGAGGAAGATCAGCCGGTGCATCTGCACGTCGCCGATCTCGGATTGCAAAAACGCTCGGAGCATGACGTATTCGCCGGGCCGTCGGCGCGTTACTGCCCGGCCGGCGTTTATGAATGGGTGGAAGAAGCGGGCTCGCCGAAATTCGTGATCAACGCGCAGAACTGCGTCCATTGCAAAACGTGCGACATCAAAGATCCCAACCAGAACATCACCTGGGTTTCTCCTGAAGGCGGCGGCGGGCCGAACTATCCCAACATGTAATCCGGTTTGTTTCGTTATTGCGCGTATGACGCAATGCCGTTGCCGAACGACCAATTCTCTTTGCCGACTTCCACCAGATTGATCACGACGTCCTCTGGCCGGATGCCTGGTTCTGCAGCGAGCAACTCCACGAGCCGTTTGTAGAGCGCGCGTTTCATTTCAGTCGTGCGACCCGCGTTCAGCGTGATCTGGATGAAGACGACATTATCCGTCCGCTTGATGTCGAGATAGGCGGGGTCATAGATCATGTCGCTGCGTGGATGCTCGGTGATCACCTGAAAGTGGTCGAGTGGCGGGACATTGATGGTCTCAACCATTGCTTTGTGCACCGCCGCGCCGATCGCCGCCCTATAACTCGCAGGCTTTCCCTGCATCAGTGAAATTCGAACTAGAGGCATGGCGGTGTCTCCTCACGAAGCTTGCTTCAACTGCCGGCGTGCTTCCTGGGTCTTTCCGGCATAACCCCAGGCTTGCGCCGGTATCTCGTGCACGACGACATAGGTCGCCTCGGGGAGCGTGCCGAGCGTCGCTGAGAGCAAGGCGTGACCTTCGGCGATGAATTGCTGCATCTCCTGGGCCGAGTTTGTGCCTTGCGTTACCTTGACTTCGGCATAGGCGGAGTGGCCCTCGGACGGCCGGGCGCCTGTCGACCAGTCGCTCGTCTCAGTGCGTTCAATGGCCACGGCGGTGAGGTCGTGCACCTTGCGCATCGGGCCTGACATCAACTCGGTGAATCCTGTTTGCAGGGCGCGCTTTTGGACGGGAGTCAATTCAGGTCCTGCAATCTTCAGTGAAACGAACGGCATGGCGATGCTCTTGTTTGAACCTTTGATACTGCGGATGTACACTCCGCCAATACATTTGTAAAATTGATTGTTGAAATATGGTCCATATGTAATACTCATACTTCATGAGACACCTGGATCTGGCCCTCCTGCAGACCTTCGTTGCCATTGCCGACAACGGCAGCTTCACGCAGGCCGCAAAACAGGTGCGCCGGACACAATCGGCGGTCAGCCTGCAGATGCAGCGGCTGGAGGCCGCCGCCGGCGCGCCGCTGTTCAGGAAGAATGGCCGCCAGATGGAAACGACCGATGCGGGCGATCTGCTGCTCAATCATGCGCGCATGTTACTTGCGCTCAACGACGAGGCGCTGCATGCGCTGCGCGGCATAGCGATCGAAGGCACGGTGCGTCTGGGTGCGCCGACTGATATCGCCGAAGACTATCTACCGGAAATTCTGAAAGCCTTCACCGTTGCGCATGCGCGCGTGAAGCTCGAAGTTGTGGTCGAGCGCAGTCATGAGTTGGTCAAGTCGTATCGTGCCGGCAAACTCGACCTTGCGCTCGCGCTCGGCGAGATACCGGGTGGTGAAATCCTGGGCAGGCAGAAGGTAATGTGGATTGCGGCGCGCGACTTCAAGCTCGATCCGCGGCAGCCCGTGCCGCTGGTTCTGCTCGAAGCGCCGTGCATCTTCCGCAACCTGGCGCTTGAAGCACTTGACCAGCACGGTATTCCCTGGCGCATCGCCTACAGCACGTCGAGCCTGTCGGGACTGCGCGCAGCGGTCAAAGCCGGGCTTGGCATCACGCCGCGCACGGCGTCAGTGCGGGAAGGGGATCTGCATTACGTCCCGCAAAGCCGGAGATTGCCGGCGCTCGGTCGCCTGAATCTGTCGCTTTACGGCTCACGGACGCCAGCTTCGCCCGCAGTCACAAAACTTGCCGACCTGGTCCGGGATCGACTGAGCAGCGCCCTCAGGACGGCCCAGTGAGTCGCGGTCGGCCGGTTCCCTGTAACCGGCGTAATGCCGGAAAATGATGTGATTGGGTCCCGTTGGCTACGTCACGATAACGCCACATCATGGCTTTCATGCTGGTTTTCGTCGGTGCTGCCCGGCACGTTCTTGCAGGAGCGGCGCAAAAAGGCCATTCTCGGCGCAACATTGCGGTTCGCGCGTAGTCAGCGACCGGCCGCCTCATTGGAGCACTAGCCCGTGACGTCTTCGAGCCTCGCCCGCTGCATTGCCGGCAGCGCGCTTGCCGCCATTCTCGCGGCAGCACCCGTCAAGCTTGCCGCGCAGGCGTCGAGTCCACCGCAACTCGGCAGCATCTCGGCGTCGGGCAACTATCTCGCAGCCCGTCATGCCGGTCAGCAACGCGACGCCGGGGCAGCTGCGGCCTACTATCGGGCGGCGCTCAAACGTGACCCGGGCAACAGTGAACTGCTCGACCGCGCGTTCCTTTCGTTCCTGGTGGACGGTGAGGTGGATGAAGCCGTCAAATATGCCGATCGCGTCCTTCAGATTGACAAGAACGATCGTGTCGCGCGACTCGTGCTCGGCGTGCACGCACTCAAACGCAAGCAGTATCCGGCGGCACGCCGCGATCTTGCCCAATCCGTCCGCGGACCGATCACTGATCTAAC
>DASSSM010000453.1:0-2602 GCA_035708425.1 Pseudolabrys sp. | reverse complement strand
CCTTCAATAATGCGCCCGCTTGCGCGATCGATCGTACGATCCGTCAGCGAAAATCGCATGGCGACGGTCGCATACTCAACGGCACCTTCACGCCAACCTTCCGCAAGGTCGCCCTGCGCGAGCCGCACATTGTCAACTTTGTTGATTACGCCGCGGCTCGCATTTTCCGCGAACTGCTCCGAGAAATAGGACAGCATTTCCGGCGTAACTTTGCTCCGCAACGCGTTGATGTCTTCCTCCGAATAGGCAAACTGGATTTCACCGAGCAGGCGTTCGAAATCGTCGTAGTCCGACTTGCTGATCGTCAGCGGTTCGCCGGCTGGAGTATTGCTGCCGAACATGCCGCCAAGCCCGCTAAAGGAATGTCCGGTGACAGGATGCCCGGCCGCATAGGCGGGCGCCGGCATATTTCTACGCTGCCACCAGGCAAACAGCAGCCTTGCTACGATCACGATCAAGACGACTTGCAGCACGAGGCCGAGAATGGACGCAAAGCCGGCCATTCCACCAAAGAATCCGTGCCCGAACAGCAGGCCAAAGAGTCCGGCGCCGAGAAAGCCTGCCGCAAGGCCGCCCAGCAAACCGCTGCCGAAGAAGCCCGGCCGTCCCGAGGCCTGGCCGACCGTGCCGGCCTTGCTTGGCTGTGTCACGCTTCGCTGGATCGGCGCGGCGGTATTCGGCGCCGTGCGCGTAGCCGGTGGCGCAGAGAAGGTCCGCATGCCTCGGCTTCCGCCTGAGAACCCGCCGCCGGCACGGGCATTGGCATCGGCGGCGACGAGAACGAGCACTGCCGCGATCGCGGCAATGGCAATCAGGAAGCGGCGTCGAAACATCGCGTTGTCTCCCCCAGAAACATGGCGCGCGTAGGATATGTATGCGCCGGCTGATTTGTAAGGGGCGGGAAGCCCGCAGTATCGCGGCAAATTTGCACAGGCCGATCACGGGATTGTTCTTGGACGGCCAGGAACATGCCGCCGGTCAAAGGCTTGTCCTCAATGAATGAGGAGGCCGGCCAATGAAAAGTCTGATTGCCCTTGTATTGGCTCTCACGACGACCGCCGCAATTGCGAAGCCGTCGCCGGTCGAGCCAGTCCGTTCCGGCAATCCGATAGCGCTCGCGCGAGCGAGCGCGGAATTCAATATCGGGCCAGCCGGCGCCACGCTCGAGCGTAACTATTTTCGGGCGTCCGGAAGTGATTCCCACTCGGGACCTTATCTCTGCCGGTTTGAACCGAGCATGTTTGCCAAGGTGCGCCTGACGCAATCCTGCAAATAAACCGAACTGATTGCAGCTCCGGGAACCTTGCCGCGAGAGAAACGTTATTGCGGGCGAAACTCTGGCAACCACGGCTGCGGCCGTCGCCGCACCGCAAGCGATAGGGCGCGACTATGCTCGGTACTATCCTCGTTATTCTGCTCATTCTTATATTGATCGGCGCGGTCCCGCGCTGGCCATACAGCGCCGGCTGGGGCTACGGACCGTCGGGAATCGTCGGCGTGGTGTTGATCGTCGTGCTCATTTTGGCCCTGACCGGCCGCGTGTAGCGACGACTATTGCACCAGTGTCTTTTTCACTTCTGCGACAAGCTGCTTGAGGGTGAAAGGCTTGGCGAGGAAGGCGTATTGTTCCTGACTTGGCAGGTTCTTGCTGAAAGCTTCTTCAGCGTAGCCGGACACAAAGATAATTTTCACATTCTGGTCACGCCGGCGCAGTTCCTTGAGCAGCGTCGGCCCGTCCATTTCGGGCATTACCACGTCTGACACCACCAGATCGACGTGTCCGTGCTTGTCGAAAGCCTCGATTGCCTCAAGACCGTTGCTGGCCTCAAGCACCGTATAACCGCGCGATGTGAGACCGCGCGCGTTCAGTGCCCGCAGGCCGTCCTCGTCCTCGACGAGAAGGATTGTGCCCTGCCCCGTCAGGTCTGCGGTAGCGGCCCGAGCCATCGAGTCCGCAGCCGACATGGCGCCGGCGATGGCCGGCGCGTCCACGGCCGGAATTTGCGCCAGCACTTCCTCTGCGCCCGGAACGTGCCGTGGCAGGAAAATGCGGAATGACGTCCAGCCAGCATCGGAATCAGCGTAGATAAACCCGCCCGTCTGCTTGACGATCCCATAGACCGTGGAAAGCCCGAGGCCGGTGCCTTTCCCCACTTCCTTGGTGGTGAAGAACGGTTCGAAGATCTTGTCGATGATTTCCGACGGAATGCCCGTGCCAGTGTCACTCACCTCGACCAGCACGTAGTCCGCCTTCGGCATGCCTTTGTAGTCATACATTGCGCACTCGTCGGCAGCGACATTCATGGTCCGCACAGTGAGTTTGCCCCCATCGGGCATGGCGTCGCGGGCATTGACCACAAGGTTGACGATCACTTGTTCGAATTGCGAAATATCGACCTTCACCGGCCACAGGTCGCGCCCGTGCACGATTTCGAGCGCTACTTTCTCGCCGATGAGACGCTTAAGCAGCATGCCGAGGTCGCTCAGGGTTTCGCCAAGGTCGAGCACCTGCGGACGCAATGTCTGTTTGCGCGAGAATGCCAGCAGCTGGCGTACAAGCGCCGCCGCGCGATTGGCGTTCTGCTTGATCTGCATGATGTCT
>DASSSM010000452.1:0-4440 GCA_035708425.1 Pseudolabrys sp. | reverse complement strand
GCACGCACGTGGGGCCAACAGTCTTCGCTCGGCCGCATGCTCGATCCCATCGCCGACAAACTGCTGGTCGCATCCTGTCTGCTGATGCTGGCGGCGGAGGAAACAATTCGCGGATGGACGCTGCTCGCAGCCGTCGTCATCCTCTGCCGCGAGATATTGGTTTCCGGCCTGCGCGAATATCTCGCGGAATTGAGAGTCGGCGTTCCGGTCACGCGCCTCGCCAAATGGAAGACAACCGGGCAAATGGTTGCCGTCGGCTTTTTGATCGCGGGCGATGCCGGCGATCGCATCGTGCCGGTCGTCACGCAAGTCGGCATCATGCTGTTGTGGCTGTCAGCGCTCCTGACGCTCTATACTGGCTGGGACTATATGCGCGCCGGCTTGCGCTATGTGATCGACGAATGAACGTAAAATTGCGCTATTTCGCATGGGTACGCGAGCGCGTCGGCAAGCCGGAGGAAACGGTTGAGATTCCACCGGGCGTTGCCACGATCAGCGATTTGATGACCTGGTTGGCCTCGCGCGGCGAGGAATACGCATTCGCGTTCGAAAACCGGAATGTGATCCGCGCTGCCATCAACCAGAGTCACGTGCGACCTGAGACCGCAATCAAAGGCGCCGGAGAAATCGCGTTTTTTCCACCCATGACGGGCGGATAGCCGGACGGCCGCCGGCGGGCTACATTACGGCTTATGACACCGACAGTGCGTTTGCAGCGCGAGCCTTTTGACGCCGGCGCGGAAGCGGCGAAGCTCGCACGCGGCCGCGATGATGTCGGCGCGCTCATTACATTTACCGGAATTTGCCGCGGTACCGAGAAGGGCGAACCGATTGCAGCGCTCACGCTCGAACATTATCCGGACATGGCGGAAGCCGAGATCACGCGGCATGCGGCCGAGGCAGCGAGCAGATGGCCTCTGCTCGGAGTCACCGTCATTCACCGGTACGGTCGAATTAAGCCCGGCGAAGACATTGTGCTTGTCGTGACGGCGTCGTCACATCGCGAGGCGGCATTTGCCGCCGCCGAGTTCCTGATGGACTATCTCAAGACCCGCGCGCCATTTTGGAAACAGGTTGAGACGGCGAGCGGAAAGACCTGGGTGGCCGCCGAAGCTGCCGATGATGCAGCGGCGCGGCGGTGGGAGGTTCAGCGTCGCGAGCGTGAAGCAGCGGAATAACCGCGGCCTGCTGGAGGGCAATATGGTTCCGGTCGTGTTGGCGGCAATTGCTGTAGTGGCGCTCGCTGCTCACCCGGCGTCGTCTGCGGAAGTAGCCTACTTTGAAGTTCCGCGCGGAGCGCATCCGCACGACGTTGCGCCGGCACCGGACGGCAGTGTTTGGTACACGGCTCAATCTCAAGGCGCTCTCGGCATCCTCAATCCGAAAAGCGGGCAGGCAACTCAAATTGCGCTTGGCGCGGGCTCGGCACCGCACGGCGTTATTGTCGGCCCCGATCGTGCCGCGTGGATCACCGACGGCGGGCAGAACGCCATCGCGCGATTCGATCCGGCCACCAAGGCGGTGAAGCTTTTTCCGCTGCCGAAGGAGTTTCCCGGAGCCAATCTCAACACCGCGACCTTCGATCGCAAAGGCATTTTGTGGTTCACGGGGCAAAGCGGTGTTTACGGGCGTGTTGATCCGTCGAGCGGAAAAGTCGAGGCCTGGAAAGCGCCGAAAGGCACCGGACCCTACGGCATCACGACGACGCCGAACGGTGAGGTCTGGTATGCCTCGCTCGCTGGCGACCACATTGCCAAGATCGATACCGTGAGCGGGGATGCCTTGATGGTGCCGCCGCCGAAGGCGGGCGTCGGTCCCCGCCGCATCTGGTCGGATTCCAAAGGGCTGCTGTGGGTGAGCTTCTGGAATACGGGGGAAATCGGTCGCTACGATCCGATGAACAAGGCTTGGAAAGTCTGGAGCCTGCCGAAGAGCAAGGGCGGCTGCTACGCGATCTATGTCGACAACAAGGACAAGATTTGGGTCACCGACTTCCTCGCCAATGCCATTATCCGGTTCGATCCGGCGACTGAGGCCTTCGAGAGCTTTCCGAGCGACAAGCGCGGTGCTTCGGTCCGGCAATTGCTTGGCCGGCCGGGCGAGGTTTGGGGTGCAGAGTCGGGCGTCGACCGGCTGGTCGTGATCAAGGATTAGTGGCGGCACGGAGATTTGATGGCCCTCATTCAGAGTCCAGATCGTCGCGATGTTCTTTATTTTCTCGGTGGCGGCGCTCTATTGGCGGCCGGCGTAGGTCACGCATGTGCCGCAGAAACAAGGATCGGCCGCCTCATCATTGAGGCCCAATCCAAAGGCTCAATCTCGGAAAAAATCGACTTCATTTCCGGGGCGCTGCGAGGCACGCGCTATCTTGGCTACACGCTGATCGGCGGTCCGCAGCGGCCGGAGCAATTCGTCGTGCGCGACGATGGGTTTGACTGCGTGACCTTTTGTGAAACCGTTCTGGCAGCCGCACGCGCCGGAGGTCACGACAGATTCGACTCGGTGTTGAAAACCATCCGCTATCACGACGGTGTCGTCAGCTGGCGCGAACGCAATCATTATTTCTTCGAATGGGGCCAGCACAACGTCGAGAACAAGGTGTGCAAACCGATTGACATGGCGGGTTCGATTGAAATCGAGAAGAACGTTTATTGGCACCGGGCGCTCGGTCACCGCCGTTTTGCGATCAGGGTGATTCCGAGTGCCGTGTTCCTGGGCAACAAGGCGCTGCTCGCAAATGGTGACATCGTCGGGTTCATCACCCGGCGATCAGACCTGGACTATTTCCACGTCGGATTTGTTGCGATGGGGGGCAGAGGCGATCTGCTGCTCAGACACGCGTCGCAAAGCAAGCGGCGCGTCCTCGACGAGCGTATGGACCGCTTTGTTGCGGTGAATCGCGTGCGCTATGTCACGTTGTTGCGGCCGCAGGAGCCGCGCGCCGTCGCCAGCGTTGACTAGGCGGCTGCAGCCTTCGGCTTCACTTCGGCCGTGTAGTCGTCCATCAACGTCTTGGTGATCCCGCCGGGATTGAAATTCCATTGCGCGATCTCCGCGACCGCGGTCACTTCAGCGGCCGAGCCGGTGATGAAGCATTCCGAAAAGCTCGTAAGCTCGTCGGGCGTGATGCGCCGCTCGATCACTTCCATGCCGCGCTTGCGCGCGAGTCCGATGACGGTCTGGCGAGTGATGCCGTCGAGGAAGCAGTCGGCGATCGGCGTATGAATCTTCCCGTCCTTCACGAAGAAAATATTGGCGCCGGTGCATTCGGCGACACGCCCTTCCCAGTCCAGCATCATGGCGTCGGCGTAGCCTTTGCGCTCAGCCTGGTGCTTCGAGATCGTGCAGATCATGTACAGGCCGGCCGCCTTGGCGGAGCAGGGCGCCGTCTTCGGATCAGGACGGCGATACTCGGCGAGGTCCAGCCGGATCCCCTTTAATCTCTGCTCCGGGTCGAAATAGCTCGGCCACTCCCAGCTCGCGATGGCGAGATGGATCGTGTTGCTCTGTGCCGAAACGCCCATCATCTCGGAGCCGCGCCAGGCAACCGGACGAACATAGGCTTCCTTCTTTCCGTTCTTTTCGACCACAAGTTTTTTGGCGGCGTCGATCTCGGCCACGGAATAAGGAATTTCGAAATCAAGGATATTGGCGGAGCGCTTCAGCCGCTCGGAATGTGCGGTGCTCTTGAAGATCCGGCCGCCATAGGCGCGTTCGCCTTCGAAGACGCAGCTCGCGTAGTGAAGCCCGTGCGAGAGGACATGGAGGTTCGCCTCGTTCCAGGGAACGAGCTTGCCGTCATACCAGATGACCCCTTCGAGCCGGTCATAGGATTGGGCAGCCATGAACTCCTCCTTCGCCTTGCGCAGCGGCGCGTGTTGCCGCTGTGATGGCGCATTTTTCGCGCCTATTCCAACACTTTGCGTCAACCCGTGACACCCGGTATGACTTGGCCGACCGGAAGGACGCCCCCGAAAGCCCTCGCGCGCGCATTCGAAACGGGGCCTTTCTGGTACGATCCTTTCGTCTCGGATGCAGATTTTGTAACATAAAAACAAAATATGTCAATATGGCTGACATAAATGTGAGCAAAGCCGCTATCGCCGGTGCGGGGCTGGCAGAACGCCGTTCGGCGGGTGGGGCGGCGGGCGAGCCTATTTGGGACATCATTGAGCTGCTGTTTTTCGCCTACCGTGACTTCGTCGGCGATCCCGATGAGGTGCTGCTGAAGCTTGGTTTCGGGCGCGCGCATCACCGGGTGCTGCATTTCGTCAACCGCAACCCCGGCATGAAGGTTGCGGACCTGCTCGAGATCCTCAACATCACGAAGCAGTCGCTCGGCCGCGTGCTCAAGCAACTCGTCGACCAAGGGTACGTGCTGCAGAAGGAAGGCGATCAGGATCGCCGGCAGCGTCTGCTGTATGTAACACCGAAGGGCGA